>NZ_JAMYTP010000008.1:0-259293 GCF_040322515.1 Mesorhizobium sp. M0136 | reverse complement strand
TTCGATTTTTTTTTCGCCCTGGGCTGGGTCCAATTGCCCCCCGCGGGGTTCCCTGTCTTTGGGCTCGTATGGGGCGCTCGCCCACACGGCCTCGGCGGCGGCCCTGTCGATGCGGCCACCGAGCGCCGAGAGCGCGGCTCGGGTCTCGGCGTCGTAGACCGAAAGCCGGCCGCCGCGGTGGAAATTATGCTGCCCTGCCGGTGGCCCATCGGCAGCGTCGATCCGGTGGAGCGCCACCAGAAAACCGGCCAGCGAACGGGCGAACTCAGTAAGATCGGCAATCAGTCCACCAGCCGCAGGTCTGCCGCCAAGCCAGCGATAGACGGACCAAGGCCATGGATAGCCTTCCCCGGGCGCGCCTTTGGCCAGCGGCGCGGGTATCGGCACAGGCAGGTGAGGCGCCAGGCGGGGCAGCCAGCGATGCTCCTTCTCGACCTGGGCGACATAGGCGGCGGCGCTCGGCAGCCGCACCGACATGCGATCGCCCAGTCGGAACGTGCGGTTGTCCCAGCCGCCAGGCTCGACCGGCTCTAGCGGCAGGTCCGCCCATTTGGGGAACTGCGCGGCAATCAGCCGGCGAACAAGTGCGGCATCTATCGGCATGCCTGGTGTTCGTTCATCGGGCGGCATCGGGCTTGCTCAGGTCTTTTGAATAGCCGGCGGTCCATCTTTTTGGAGTCGCATTCTTGCGGCGCCAGCGATTCCACTAGGCGGCAAAATTCTCTAAGCCTTGCGTTCCCAGCGCCGGTCAGGCGTTTGCTGCCAGTAGGTCACGGTGTGGCCCGCCTCCTTCATTGTCTTCCAGTGCGTGCGTGCCGCCTCTAGCTGGGCTGCATCGTGGCCGTCGAACAGGAACACGGCGCGCTGATAGCCGCCAAGCTCCGGCGGCACCGCCCCATCGACCAGGAAACGTATCTGCGCCTGGTTCGGATTGTCAGGGCCGACGGTCAGAAGAACCGGCTGCTCGGCGGGACGGGCTTCGCGGTCCGTTGCGTGGGCCAGGAACGAATCGTCCCGGAAAGTCCACAGATGCTGGTCCAGCGCGTCGCGCCGTTCCTCGGTGCCGGTCTGTACCACGGCGCGCCAGCCGCGATCGATACTGCGCTCCAGGAGGCCGGGCAGCGCATCCTCCAGCGTCGATTCGGTCAGGTGGTAAAATAGAATCTCGGCCATGCGTTCAGTCTACATTTTCGGAATCCCGCCCCAGCCGCTCATTGCTCGTAATGATCGCGCAGCAGCCGGTCGAGCAGCCTGACGCCGAAGCCGGAAGCCCATGACTGGTTGATCTCGTTGGAGGGCGCGCCCATAGCGGTGCCGGCAATGTCGAGATGCGCCCAGGGCGTGTCCTTGACGAAACGCTGCAGGAACTGCGCGGCGATGATGGCGCCGCCGTGGCGGCCGCCGATGTTCTTCATGTCGGCATTCTTGGAATCGATCAGTTTGTCGTATTCGGCACCGAGCGGCATGCGCCACACCCGCTCCTGCGTCGCCTGTCCGGCCGCCGTCAGCCGGTCCGCCAACTCGTCATTGTTGGAAAACAGGCCGGCATAATGCTGGCCGAGCGCGACCATGATGGCGCCGGTCAGCGTCGCCAGATTGATCATGAATTTCGGCTGGAAGCGGTCGTTGCAGTACCACAGCGCATCGGCCAGCACCAAGCGGCCCTCGGCGTCGGTATTGAGCACTTCGATGGTCTGGCCCGACATCGAGGTGACGATGTCGCCCGGTCGCTGAGCGTGGCCATCGACGGCGTTTTCGACCAGCCCGACAATACCGACGACATTGACCTTCGCCTTGCGCGCGGCTAGCGCGTGCATCAGCCCAGTGACGGCAGCAGCGCCGCCCATATCCCCCTTCATGTCCTCCATGCCCGATGCCGGCTTGATCGAATTGCCGCCGGTGTCGAAGGTGACGCCCTTGCCGACGAAGGCGACCGGGCTTTCCTTGGCCTTGCCGCCGTCCCACCGCATGACCGCGATGCGGGCGCCACGCGGCGAGCCCTGCGCTACGCCCAGCAGCGAACCCATGCCGAGCTTCTTCATCTCCTTCTCGGCCAGGATCTCGACCGTGACGCCGAGCGCCTCCAGTTCGGCGATGCGGGTGGCGAATTCCACCGGCCCCAGAACATTGGCCGGTTCATTGACCAAATCGCGCGCCAGCAAGACACCGTCGATCACCGCCGCTTCATCGGCGAAGGCCTTCTTTGCAGCTGCCGGATCGGCGGTGTGAATAGTCACCTTGACCGGCTTTTTTGGCTCGCGCTTGTCGTCACCATTGTTCTTTTTGGTCTTATACTTGTCGAAGGAATAGCTGCGCAGCAGGATGCCTGCTGTGAGCTGAACGGCTTGCCTGCCGCTGATGGCGGCACCGGGAAGATCGAGCACGACGGCCACTTCGGTTGCCTTGCGAAAGGACGCGGCAATCGTGCCACCGAGCTTCAGCCAACCATAATCATCGAGATTGGAGCCCTTGCCGGCACCGACCGCTACCAGCCGATCGAGCGATGTCCCTTCCGGTGCCAGCACTTCGACCAGGCTGGCGAATTTGCCAGTGAAGTCGGCGACCGGAAAAGCCCGATCGAGGGTCTTTGCCGGATCACAAGCCCTGGCGGCATCGCTGAGGTCGCCCTCGTCGGCCGCCAGAACGAAAACGCTGCCCTTTTTGGGCGCGGCGATTTTGGCGAAGGCGATCGAGGGTCTCGAATTCATGATGTCCTGCTTTCGGGAAGTGCGTTGGATTATCGCGAGAGGCGTTCGATTGGTCGGACCGAAAGGTGCCGTGTTGTTGCGTCAGTGAGCGGCGGGTTGAAACAGCTCGATGACATTGCCCGATGGGTCTTCGAGCAGGGTCTGCGAACCGCCGACGCCCGTTATGATATCGTTGCGAAAGACAAGTCCAGCACTCTTGAGGCGCGCGACCTCTTCTTTCAGGTCCGGCACCACCAACAAGATGTGGTTCCAGCCTCCCGGCACCGGCTGCCTGCCATCCGGCATAGCCCGTGCACCCGAACTGCCGGGTCCGCTTAGAAGGAGCCGTAACGCGCCGCGCGTGACGGAGGCAAAAGCCGGTCGCGCGTCCTGTTCGACGGTAAAGCCCAGTTGTCCACAATAGAAATCGATCGAGGTGGCGACATCATCGACCATGTAGCGAATGCTGACTGGCGTCATGATCATTGACCTTTCGGTTCGAGCACGCTCCAACAAGGCGTGTCAATTGCGGGCGGTACAATCGGCATAGCCCTGCTCACTATCGCTGCTTGACAATCCGCGCCGCTATCGCCCTGGCCTGAATGCGGGCATTGGCGAAACAACCGCGAATGCTCGGCCGCATGCCGGTAAACCACAGGCCGGGCAATTTCGGATCGGCATCGCCGCCGTTGAAAAGCGGAACGCCCTTGCCGTCGAGAACGCCGAGCTTGCCGACCATCTGCTCCAGACCGGTGCGATAGCCGGTCGCTGCAATGACGATATCGGGCGTGATCAACCTGCCGTCATTCAACACGATGCCGTCTTGGCTAAATTCCCGCAATGGCGGCACCACCACGATCGTGCCTGCCTTGATGGCGCGAACCGCGCCGTCGTCGGCTGCGATCGCGGTGTAGTCGGCGCTCAGACGGCTCGCACCGCCTGTGGGAGCCGGCGGAAGCCCAAATTTCGTCAGGTCGCCGAAAACCAGGCGCTGGGTTGTCGCCATCACCGCATCGGCCAGCCGCACCGGCAAGCTCGCCATTAACGGTGAAAGCCTGTGGACGGCGACCTTGCCGATGCGTTTCGGCAGCAGAGAGGGGCCGTTGCGGGCCGACAGCCAGATGCTTTGGGCATCTGCATTCGCAAGATGATTGAGTGCGTCGAAACCCGAATTGCCGGCACCGACCACCAGCACCCTTTTGCCGGCGTAGTCCTTCGCATCGCCAAAATCGGCCGAATGGATAATCCGGCCTGCAAAATCCTTCGTGCCTTTCCACGCGGGAATAAACGGCTGCCGGTCGCGCCCGGTGGCGACGACGACATGGCGCGCCAGACGACGTCCGGCGTTCGTCCGCACGGTCCAGTGATCGCCGTCGAACGTGACCTCTTCAACGGCAACGCCGAATGCGACCGGCAGACCATGCGTCTGGCTGAAATCGTTCAGATGGCGAATGACCGCCGATTTATGCGGAAAAACCGGGGTGCCTGCGGGATAGCCGACACCGGGGAGCGTCGAGAGATCGCGATGGGTATTGAGGTGCAGCCGCTGGTGGCGCCGATGCCAGGGTTCGGCAAGCCGACTCTCCTTTTCCAGGACGAGCGTCGGTACGCCGGCCTTCATCAAGGCGTGGGCGGCGGCAAGGCCGGCCGCGCCGGCGCCGACCACGATCGCGCCGTCAAAGACGGTTTCTCGACCGGTTTGACTGCGCAATTTTTCCGCTTCCATGCTGGGGCTCAACAGATCCTGACCCGTCTTATCACGCCGCGGCGGTCGCGACCGGCGCGACATTTGGTCGTTTTGCCGCATTTGACAAGACTTTGGCCGAAATCGCTCCCATATGCGATATCGAACCACCCACGATTCGTCGCGGCACGGCCCCGCTTCCAGCCGCAACCTGTTGTTAACCAACAATGTTCGCCTTTTCTTATCCATTGCCGCCGACACTCCGGCCCAGCGGAATGTACGATACGGGACAGAACCCGGATCGAACCGCCAAACTGAGCCAGTTGTGCAGCCGGCGCCGGACGACTACCTTGTTCCAAGGCATGATGCCGTTCGAAATCGCCGAGAAAAGCCTTCATGAAGGTCGTTGAACGTTACATCATGCGCCGTGCCTTCGCGGTATTCGCGCTGGCGCTCGTCTGGACGCTGGCGATCGTCTGGACGACTCAGGTCCTCGCCCGCATCGACCTCGTCACCGATAGCGGTCAGTCGGCCCTCACCTTCTTCGAAGTCGCAGCGCTGATCATCCCGACGATCGTTCCGATCGTCGTACCGTTCGCCCTGGTGGTCGCGGTCGCCCAGATCCTCAGCGTGATGAATTCGGATTCGGAGCTCGCCGTCATCAATGCCGCCGGCGCTTCACGCTGGACAATCGTCAGGCCGATCATGCTTCTGGCACTCGCAGCCAGCGTTTTTTCGTTCGCGGTCGACAATGGCGTCGACCCCTACGCGCGCCAGAAGAACCGCGAGCTGATAGCATCTTCGCGTGCGGATCTGTTGTCGTTGATCATCCAGGAAGGCACCTTCCGCAAGATCGATGACGGCCTGTTCCTGCAGGTTGGCGAACGGCTTCCCGACAATCGCCTCGGCGGCATCTTCGTCGCCGATTCGCGCGAAGAGGGCGTCAATCTCGTCTATTATGCCAAGTCCGGCAGCATCATCGAACGCGGCGACGAGAAGGTGCTGATGATGAATGACGGGGTGATCCATCGCAAAACCATGACCGGCGACCTCTCGGTGATCCGGTTCACCTCCTATGCCTTCGATTTTTCCGCTTTCATGTCGGCATCATCCGACATCCTGCTTTTGCCGAAGGACCGGACGACCCAGTATCTGCTCAATCCCAGTCCGAACGACAAGATGTACCAGCAAAAGCCGAACAGGTACCTGGCCGAGCTCGACCAGCGTTTTTCAGAGTGGTCCTATTCGCTCGTCTTCGCGCTGATCGCGCTCGCCGTCGCCGGAGATGCACGCTCGCATCGTGAGGCGCGTGTGCACCCGCTGATCACGGCAATCGCGATCGCGCTGTTCGTGCGCTGGCTCGGGTTCTTTGCCGCCGGCAAGGCCGACAAGGTGCCGCAATATGCCTATATGGTCTACGGCGTCCCGATCGTGGCATCGGCGATCGCCATCTGGTTCATTGTTTCCAACCGGACCATGGAACTGCCTGTTGCCTGGGCCGATTGGGTGACCAATCTTGCCGGCCGCTTCAGTGAGGGCTGGAGCGCCATCAAGCTCCGTTTTGCCGGGCGCGGCGCATCCGGACAGGGAGCCGGCTGATGGGCTGGACTCTGGGTCGGTACTTCTTCTTTCGCTATGTGACGATCACCATTTGGTTCTTCATCGGCCTTCTGGCGCTGGTGTTCCTGATCGATTTCACCGAGCTTTCCGGCCGCACGACCGGCGTGCCGGGCTTCACTTACGGGACTGCCTTCGCCATTTCCGGGCTCAGGATGCCGATGATCATGCTGCAGACGGTGCCGTTCGTCGGCCTGTTCTCGGCGATGGCGACCCTGGTGTCGCTCAACCGCAAATATGAATTGGTCATCGCCCGTTCCGCCGGGGTTTCAGCATGGCAGTTCCTGCTGCCATGCTGCATCGGGGCGCTGCTGTTTGGTGCCTTGTCGGTCGGCGTCATCAATCCGATAGCGGCGCACGCCTATTCCTGGTCCGAGCAGATCGAGACCCAACTCCGTTCGGGCAAGTCGAATACGGTCTCGGCCGATGCCGCACCCTGGATCAGGCAGAAAACCAGTTCCGGCGATACCATCATCGGAGCGCGCGCCATTCTCGATCAAGGCCTGGAGATGGCCGACGCGGTCTTCTTCAGCTTCAGTCCGCAAGGCGATATCATCGAGCGCAAGGATGCGGCGCGCGCCTTTTTGCGGGACGGCTACTGGGAATTGCAGGACGTCAAGATATTCCGGGACGGCACCATCCAGTCGTTACCCAGCGATCGGCTGCCGACCAATCTCAAGCCGGAATTCGTGCAAGAGCGGTTGGCGCGCCCTGAGACTATCCCCTTCTACGATTTGCCCGGCAAAGTCGAAGTGGCCCGCTCCTTCGGCCTCAAGGCAAATGCCTTCGCCATGCAGTTCGATTCCCTGGTGGCGCTGCCCTTCCTGCTTGTCGCGATGACGCTGATTGCGGCAACGGTATCAATGCGATTTGCGAGGATGGGGCAGTCGGCGACGATGATTCTGGGTGGCATCGTGGCCGGCTTTCTGCTTTATGTCGTTTCGGTGCTGGTCAAGGCATTCGGCGTAGCGGGATTCGTACCCACAGCCGTAGCGGCTTGGGTCCCGGTTGTCGTGGCTATGTTCTTCGGGGTGACATTCCTGCTATACAAGGAAGACGGCTAGTGAGGGAGGCGGTTTTGCGCAGCCATAGGCACGCCGGTTTGGCACGCCTCTCTGCGGCGAGCGCCTTGGCATGCCTGCTTGCCAGCGTCGCCCCGGCTGCTCCGGCTTTTGCCCAGGACGTCAGTGACCTGGCGACGAAGGTTCCGAGTGGCACGCAGATGCTGCTGGCAGCCGATACGCTGGTCTACGACAACGACAAGCAGACCGTGACGGCCGTCGGCGGCGTCCAGATCGACTACGGCGGCAACCGTCTCGTCGCCCAGCGGGTCGAATACAACCGCAACACCAAACGCCTCGTCGCCAGCGGCAATGTCGAACTCGTCAATAGCGACGGCACCAAAATCTATTCGCAGCACGCCGACATCACTGACGATTTCGCCGATGGGTTCGTCAACGCGCTGCGGGTCGAGACCATAGACAAGGCCTACTTCGCCGCCGAAAGCGCGGAACGCATGGGCGGCGTGCTGACGACGTTCCACAATGGCGTCTACACCGCGTGCGAGCCGTGCGAGGACAAGCCCGACAAAGCGCCGACCTGGCGTATCAAGGCCAGGAAGATCATCTGGAACGGCGAGAAGAAGACGGTTCGCTTCGAAAACTCGAACTTCGAGTTCTTCGGCTTTCCGCTGGCCTATCTGCCGGCTTTCGAGATCGCCGACCCAACGGTCAAGCGCAAGAGCGGCTTCCTGATTCCCGGCCTCGCCTACAAGAGCGACCTCGGCGTGGGTGTTAAAGTCCCCTATTATTTCGCGCTCTCGCCGACCTACGATCTCACTGTCACCGGCAGCGGCTATACCAAGCAAGGTTTCCTCGGTGAGGCCGAGTGGAGGCAGCGCTTCAACAACGGTCAGTACAGCCTGAAGATTGCAGGCATCCGGCAGGAGAATCCCGACGCCTTCATCGACGACAATGGCCACAACGTGAATTCGGGTACCGAAGGCGACCCGAACAGGTTCCGCGGCATGATGGGCACCCAGGGCCAGTTCGCCATTAACCCGCGCTGGGACTTCGGTTGGGACATCCTGCTGCAGAGCGACAAGAATTTCGCGCGCACTTACGACATCGATGGCTTCAACGACAGCGTGCACCGCTCCGAGGTGTATCTGACGGGACTCAACGATCGCAATTACTTCGATGTGCGCGCCATGCACTTCGACGTTCAGGAAGACACGCTCGCCAGCGATCCGACCGCACGCGCCGCCAAGCAGCCCTGGGTGCTGCCCTCGCTCGACTACGCCTATATCCCCGACATGCCGGTGGCCGGCGGGCAGCTCTCGTTCGACGTCAACGCGCGGGTCATAGACCGCGACAGGCTCGATACGGCTCTTGCAAATTCGGGCATCCCTTCGTCCGTCAACAACGTTCGCGGCATCGACGGTCAATCCGGCCGCCTTACCGCGGAAGCCGAATGGAAGCGCACCTTCACCACCGATGGCGGGCTGCTGCTGACGCCGCTCCTGGCGCTGCGCGGCGACGCCGGCTATGTCAACGCCTCCTCCGCCTCGCTCGACGCCATCAACCAGATGGCGACCAATCTCGGCGTCGAGGACGATATGCGTTCATCGCTTGCCCGCTTCATGGCGACCGCCGGCCTTGAGATGCGCTGGCCGGTGCTGTTCTCGATGACCAGTTCCAGCCATGTCTTCGAGCCGATGGCGCAAGTATTCATGCGTCCGAACGAGCAATATGTCGGCGGGCTGGCGGTTCCCAACGAGGACGCCCAGAGCTTCGTCTTCGACGCCACGACGCTGTTTGAGCGCGACAAATTCTCGGGCTATGACCGCATGGAAGGCGGCACACGCGCCAATGTCGGGCTCCGCTATTCCGGCGCATACGACAATGGCTGGGGCACCAATGCGGTGTTCGGCCAATCCTACCAGCTCGGCGGCCAGAACTCGTTCGGCACGCCGGATCTGGTCAACGTCGGTGCCTATTCGGGTCTTGAAACTGCAACCTCCGACTATGTCGGCCTTGTCGGCTTCAACAGCCCCAGCGGATTTTCCGGCTCGGTCAGCGGCCGTTTCGACGAGCAGAGCTTCGAGATCCGCCGCGCTGAGGTAAAGGCCGCCTTTTCAGGCCTGCCGGTATCGCTGAGCGCCAAATACGCCTTCATCCAGGCACAGCCGCTCTATGGCTTCTCCACGGATCGCCATGAGGTCACGCTCGGCGCCTCGACGCATCTTGCCGAGAACTGGCGCGTCTTTGGCACCGGCACATATGATCTTGAGCAGAGCGTGCTGGTCAAGGACGGCGTCGGCTTTGCCTATAGTGATTCGTGCTTTACCTATTTGATGACGTTTTCGGAAAGACGTGACCTTAACACCAGGGAAGTGTCGCAGAACGTCGGCTTCAACCTGTCGTTCCGCACGCTCGGCGATTTCGGCTCGTCGCAACGCTCCATCGACACCATCCAATAACGGCAGTCGGCAACGGGGTGGCTGGCGGACGACATTGTTTCGCCGCATAGAGCAGGCACGGATTTCGGCGACCTAAACTGGGATGGGTTGGGTCGAATCGGGATGGAACTGGGATGCTTTCGATGAGGAAATACCTCTTTTCGGCAGGGTTCGCGCTGCTGGTGGCGTTCTCGACCACCGCAGTGACGCGGCCGGCTTTCGCCACCGAGATCAAATACGTCGTCAACAACGTACCGATCACCACCGGCGACATCCAGCATCGGGCCGCTTTCCTGCGCCTGCAGCGCAGAAAGGGCGATGCCGGCCAGGAAATGATAGATCAGACGCTGCGCTCGGCCGAGGCTCGGCGCCTAGGCATCCGCATCAGCGATGCGCAGGTCGATGCCGCCTATCAGCGTTTCGCCACGAACAACAAGATGCAGCTCAAGCAGCTTGACGGTGTGATGGCGCAATCAGGCGTCACCAAGGAGCACTTCAAGGAATTCATCCGAGCGCAGATGGCCTGGAACCAGGCGCTGTCCGCGCGCTACCGCTCCGCCGACGGGGGCGGCGCCATAAGCGAGCAGGACGTCGTCAAGCGCATGCTCGAAAAAGGCGGCAGCAAGCCGAGCGCCACCGAATACATGCTGCAGCAGGTCATCTTCGTCGTGCCGGCAGCCGAGCGCAGCGCGACGCTGGCCAAGCGCAAGCGCGAAGCCGATGCCATGCGCGCCCGCTTCAACGGCTGCAACACCACCCGCGAATTCGCCAAGGGCCTGATCGATGTCACCGTTCGCGACCTCGGCCGGGTGCTGGCGCCGCAACTGCCGCCGGACTGGGCCGAGCAGATCAAGGCCACCAAGGTCGGCGGCGCCACCGCGACGCGCGAGACCGACCGCGGCGTCGAATTCGTCGGCATCTGCTCGTCGCGCGAAGTGTCGGACGACAAAGTCGCGCAGATGGTGTTCCAGAGCGAGGGCTCGAGCGACAAGAACGCCGACGAGCTCTCAAAGAAATACGTCGAGGAGTTGCGGAAGAAAGCCCGCATCATCGAGCGCTGAAGTCGGCATCGCCGTGCCTGACGCAGAGCTTCCGCTGGCGTTGAGCGTCGGCGATCCGTCCGGCGTGGGGCCGGACATCGCCATCGCCGCTTGGCAGGCCCGCGACAGCGCCGGCGTTCCGTCTTTTTATCTCCTTGCCGATCCGGCGCTGATTGCCGCGCGGGCGCACGGGCTCGGCACCGATATCGCGATTGCCGAGACGACGCCGGCGCTAGCGCCTAGTATGTTTTCGCGCGCGCTGCCGGTGGTGGCGCTTTCCGCCCGTTTCGTCGACAGTCCCGGCCGCCCGGATCCAGCCAACGCCGCCGGAATCATCGAGGCGATCGACCGCGCCGTTGCCGACTGCCTGGCCGGCCGCGCTGCCGCGGTCGTCACCTGCCCCATTGCCAAGAAGCCGCTCTACGATGCCGGCTTTCGCTTTCCCGGCCACACCGAATATCTGGCGCATCTGGCATCGCTTCACACCCGCACCGAAGTGACGCCGGTGATGCTGCTTGCCGGTCCGGACCTGCGCACCGTGCCGGTCACTATTCACATCGCACTGGCCGAGGTGCCGAAGGCGCTGACGACCGACCTGATCGTCGCCACCGGCCGCATCACCGCCGCCGACCTTGCAAACCGCTTCGGAATTGCCAAGCCGCGGCTCGCCATCGCCGGCCTCAACCCTCATGCCGGCGAAGGCGGCGCGATAGGCACCGAAGACGAGCGGATCGTGCGCCCGGCGATCGACAGGCTGAGGCAGGAAGGAATAGAAGCCTTCGGGCCATTGCCGGCCGACACCCTGTTTCACGCTCGCGCCCGCGCCGGCTATGACGTGGTGCTCTGCATGTATCATGACCAGGCGCTGATCCCCGCCAAGGCGCTGGCGTTTGACGAGGCAGTCAACGTCACGCTCGGCCTGCCCTTCATCCGCACCTCGCCCGACCACGGCACCGCCTTCGACATCGCCGGCAAGGGCATTGCCCGTGCCGACAGCCTGATTGCGGCGCTGAAACTCGCTCGCCTGCTTGCCGATACCGGGAAAAGGCCGTAGGCCACTGGGCCCAATGAGCCCAATTCGATGGCCTTAACCCGACGAGCCCAGCCCGATGAGCCCAGCCCGATGAGCATAGACGGCCTGCCGGCACTGCGCGAGGTGATCGAGCGCTATGGGCTGCAGGCAAAAAAGGCACTCGGCCAGAATTTTCTGCTCGACCTTAACCTGACAAGCAAGATTGCGCGGACCGCCGGCGACCTGAGCGACGTTACGGTTATCGAGGTCGGTCCCGGTCCGGGCGGGCTGACTCGGGCCCTGCTCCTCAACGGCGCCCGGCGGGTCGTCGCGATCGAGCGCGACGAGCGCTGCCTGGCGGCCCTGGCCGAGATCGCGAACCACTATCCGGGTCGGCTCGAGATCGTGGCCGGCGATGCGCTGAAAACTGATTTTGCAGCGCTTGCCAAAAGAAGCGGCGGGTCGGTGAAAATCGTTGCCAACCTGCCTTATAATATCGGCACCGAATTGCTGATCCGCTGGCTGACCGTGACCGAGTGGCCGCCCTTCTACGCGTCGATGACGCTGATGTTCCAGCGCGAGGTCGCCGAACGCATTGCAGCCAGCCCCGGCAGCGAGGCCTATGGCCGGCTCGGCGTGCTTACAGGCTGGCGGACGGAGGCGAGGATCGTCTTCGACGTGCCGCCCCAGGCGTTCACACCGCCACCCAAGGTGACGTCCTCGGTGGTGCATCTAGTGCCGCGCGCCAGCCCCTTGCCGGCAGAGGTCAAGCGGCTTAGCCGCGTCACCGAAGCGGCATTCGGCCAGCGCCGGAAAATGCTGCGGCAGAGCGTGAAAAGCCTCGGCGGCGAGGCACTGCTCACCCGCGCCGGCATCGATCCGACCAGGCGTGCGGAGACGCTCAGCGTCGAGGAATTCGTTCGCCTGACCAACGCGGTGTGATGCCGGGAAGCCTCCGGGTGGAATTTCCGCTCTCATGGCATAGATAGCCGGACAAACCCTGCCCGGAGACAAACAGTGGCCGCCTATGTCATTTCCGACGTCACGATCCGTGACGCCGAGGCTATCGAAGCCTACCGCGCCCGTGCGGCTGCCTCCATCGCCCAGCATGGCGGGCGCTATCTGGTACGCGGCGGCGAGGTGGAAAGGTTGGAAGGCGACTGGTCTCCCGGGCCGCTGATCATCGTGGAATTCCCCGACATGGACACGGCGCGGCGTTGGTACCGCTCCGCCGAATATGCCGCGGCATTGGAGCTGCGCGACGCCGCGCTCAGCCGCAATCTGATCCTGGTCGCGGGGACAGCGCCTTGATCAATCCGTCTTCTCATCGAGCAGCCCCGAGACGAAATCGAACAGGCCCGGCCGGCGATCGCGTCTGAGCCGTTCGGCGGTGACGATGCCGCGCACCTCGGCGAAAGCGCGGTCGAGATCGTCGTTGACGATGACGAAATCATACTCCTTCCAGTGCTCGATCTCGTTGCGGGCGTTCTTGAGACGCGTCTCGATCACCGCTTCCTGGTCCTCGGCGCGACGCTTCAGCCGTGCCTTCAATTCCTTCATCGACGGCGGCAGGATGAAGATCGAGACGATGTCGGCGCGCATCTTCTCCTTGAGCTGCTGAGCGCCTTGCCAGTCGATGTCGAACAGCATGTCGCGGCCTTCGGCCAGCGCCTGTTCGGCCGGCTCGCGCGGCGTCGCGTAGCAATTGCCGTGCACCTCCGCCCATTCGAGCAGCGCATCGGAATCGCGTAGCCGCTCGAACTCGCGCATGGTGCGGAAGTGGTAATGGACGCCCTCGATCTCGCTGCCGCGGCGTGGCCGCGTGGTGACCGAGACCGACAATTCGAGGCTGGAATCGCTCTCCAGCAGATTGCGTGCAATCGTCGACTTGCCGGCGCCTGACGGCGACGACAAGACCAGCATCAGCCCGCGGCGCCGAATGCGGGAACCCAAATCCCTAGCGGTCATGGGGCTTGGCAGTCATGTGGCTTGGCATCGGGATCATTCCAGATTCTGGACCTGTTCGCGAAACTGGTCGACGACCGCCTTCAGCTCCAGCCCGATGGCGGTGACCGCGGCAGCATTCGACTTGGAACACAGCGTATTCGATTCGCGGTTGAATTCCTGTGCCAGGAAATCGAGCTTGCGGCCGATGGCGCCACCGCCGGCGAGCAGCGCCCGCCCCGACGCCACGTGCGTCTTCAGCCGGTCGATTTCCTCGCGTATGTCGGCCTTGGTGGCCAGAAACGCCGCTTCCATATGCAGCCGGCTGGCGTCCAGGTTGGCGGACGCGTCCATCAACAGGCGGATCTGCTCGGCGAGCCTTTCGCGGATCGTGGCCGGCTCGCGTGATGGATCGGCCTCGGCCCGCAGCGTCAGCGCCTCGATGGCATCGATATGGCCGGACAGCAGGGAACGAAGTGCGGCACCTTCGCCCTGGCGCGCCTGCTGCAGCCCGTTCAGTGCTGCTTCCAGCGCCGACAGTATCGCGGTATCGAGCGCACTGCGCGCCTCTTCGGTTTCGATGGTTTCGGGAATGTCGAGGACGCCGCGCAGCGCAAGCAGCCCGTCGGCCGCCGCAGGGGCTACCCCGAACTGCTCCTGCAGCCGCTTGGCCAAGCCCGCCAGATCCTTCAGGAAAGCCTCGTTGACCACGGGTTGCGCTTGCGCGCCGGCGGCGCGGCCAATGGTCAGCGTCATCTGAAAATTGCCGCGCGCAAAACGCTTTTGCACCGTCTGCCGGACGGCCGGCTCCAGCCGGTCGAAACCTTGCGGCAGCCGCAGCCTGACCTCGACGCTTTTGCCGTTGACGGACTTGGCTTCCCAGGCAATCGAAGTGCCGTCGTGTTCGGCGACACTGCGCGCAAAACCGGTCATGCTCTGCAAGTTCATGTAGCCGTGTGTCCCTTTGCCGAATGCCCTCAAGCCGGAGCGATTTTCTTTCCGGGCAGGATCATGTGAATTTTAATGCCATAGCAGCCCTTGCACATCCACCCGGACATGCACAGGGCCAACCTGATGGCGTCCGGCCCTACTGGGCGGCGGTGGCGCCCGCATCGTCAACGATGGCTCCCGCCGGCGTGTCGGCTCCGGTATTGGTTGCCCCGGCCTTGGCGGCGTCCTGCGCCTGCTTTTTCAGCAGTGCCCGGTAGCGAGCGACATTCTCGTTATGCTCATCGAGCGTCGAGGCAAAGACGTGGCCGCCGCTGCCGTCGGCGACGAAGTAGAGATCGCTGGTCTTCGACGGATTGGCGACGGCCTCCAGCGCCGCACGGCCGGGATTGGCGATCGGCGTCGGCGGCAAACCGCTGATCAGATAGGTGTTGTAGGGCGTCGGCTTCTGGATGTCCGACTGATAGATCGGGCGGTCGATGGGTTTGCCCTTGCCGCCGAAGAGGCCGTAGATGATAGTCGGGTCCGACTGCAGCCGCATACCCTTGGCCAGCCGATTGAGGAAGACGGCGGCTACGCGCGAGCGTTCATCGCCCTTGCCGGTCTCCTTCTCGACGATCGAGGCCAGGGTGACAAAATCCTCAACATTGGCGATCGGCAGATCCGGCGCTCGTCGCTGCCAGACCTCATCGACCAGCTTCTTCTGGTCGGCCAGAAGCTTGTCAACCATCTGCTGGCGTGTTGCGCCGCGGGTGAAGCGCAGCGTGTCGGTGGCGAGGCTGCCCTCAGGTGGAGTGGTCGACGGCATATCGCCGGTCAGCGCGTCCTGCTCGGCGATCCGTTGCAGCGCCTGCTCCACCGTCAGCCCCTCGGGGATAGTCAGCGAATACATCACCGACTTGCCGCTCTTCAGCAGTTCCATGATGTCGTGCATCGACGCCTGCGGCTTGATCTCGTATTCGCCGGCCTTCAGGGCGGAATCATTGCCGAAGGCGCGCACGCCAAGGCGGAAAATGCGGGCGTCGCTGATCAGTCCTCGCCGCTCAAGCTGGTCGGCGATCTCCTGGACGCCGCTATTCGGCTTGACCAGGAAAGTGTCCCCATTGGCCGACGGACCGGGCTCGTTGAACTCCTGCTTGCCGAAATACAGCGCAACGCCTGCCGCCAGAACCATAAGCATCACCGAAGAGATGACGAAGTTCATGAACACAACGAACTGGCTGCGCGAGGCACGCGAGCGCTTCGGCGGCGGCGTGCCGGCCTCGGGCCGCAACGCCTCGCTGGCCGTTTTCGGCACGATCGGGCCGGACGTTGCTGGCCGTTGCCCAAATTCCCCGTTATCGGCCGGATTTGTGTTCATAGCGCCCTACCATTTGATCTTGCGACGAATCCCCTCGGGCAGAGTAGGGGCGAATATGGCAAAATTGACGGCAGACGGAAACCGGCAGAGCGGTCAGCCATTGTAGCGCTGGAAGACGAGCGAGGCGTTGGTGCCACCGAAGCCGAAGGAGTTGGACAGCGCCACGTCGATCTGCCGGGCTCGCGGCTTGTGCGGCACCAGGTCGATCGCCGTTTCGCGCTCCGGATTGTCGAGATTGATGGTCGGCGGCGCGATGTTGTCGCGAATGGCGAGGATGGAAAAGATCGCCTCGGCAGCACCAGCCGCGCCCAGCAGGTGGCCAATCGACGATTTGGTCGACGACATCGATATCTTAGAGGCGGCGTTGCCGACCAGCCGCTCAACGGCGCCGAGTTCGATCGTGTCGGCCATGGTCGATGTGCCGTGCGCGTTGATGTAGTCGACATCTGCGGGCGTCAGCTTCGCCCGGTTTAGCGCCGCTGTCATGCAACGGAAAGCGCCGTCGCCATCCTCGGCAGGCGCGGTGATGTGATAGGCGTCACCGGTCAGACCGTAGCCGGTGACCTCGGCATAGATCTTGGCGCCGCGGGCCTTGGCGTGTTCGAGCTCCTCGAGCACGACAACACCGGCGCCCTCGCCCATGACGAAGCCGTCGCGATCGCGATCATAGGGGCGCGAGGCCGTTTGCGGCGCGTCGTTGCGCTCGGTGGAGAGCGCGCGGCAAGCGGCGAACCCGGCGATCGACAGTCTCGTCACCGGCGCTTCGGCGCCG
This sequence comes from Mesorhizobium sp. M0136, assembly GCF_040322515.1. Classification (NCBI taxonomy): domain Bacteria; kingdom Pseudomonadati; phylum Pseudomonadota; class Alphaproteobacteria; order Hyphomicrobiales; family Phyllobacteriaceae; genus Mesorhizobium; species Mesorhizobium sp. M0136. The sequence goes on along the minus strand of NZ_JAMYTP010000008.1, from coordinate 242,769 downwards.
CCTGCGACCATAACGTCTGCATCGCCCCAGATGATCAGGCGGGCGGCGTCGCCGATGGCGTGCGCACCGGTCGAGCAAGCGGTGACGACGGCGTGGTTTGGGCCTTTCAGCCCATGCCGGATCGAGACCTGGCCGGAGACGAGGTTGATGATCTGGCCGGGGATGAAGAACGGGCTGATGCGGCGCGGGCCGCGTTCCTTGAGGATCATCGCATTCTCGGCGATGCCTTCGATGCCGCCGATGCCCGAACCGATCAGCACGCCGGTGGCGCACTGATCCTCGTGCGTCTTCGGCTGCCAGCCGGAATCCTTGAGTGCCTCGTCGGCGGCCGCGATCCCGTACAGGATAAAATCGCCGATCTTACGCAGTTCCTTCGGCTCGAGAACGGCTTCAGGATTGAAAGTGGCGTTGGAGCCGTCACCGCGCGGAATGACGTGGGCGACCTTGCAGGCAAGGTCTTCCACCTCGAATTCGGTGATGCGCTTGGCTGCGCTGCGGCCGGTCAGAAGCTCCTTCCAGCTGTGCTCGAAGCCCATGCCGAACGGCGAAAGCAGCCCAAGGCCCGTGACGACGACACGCCTCATCGCAGGTCCTCCTCGGTGATGACTGCAAATAGCGTCAGGCCGAGGCCTTGTCGATGTATTTCACCGCATCGCCAACAGTCAGGATGGTCTCGGCGGCGTCGTCCGGGATCTCGACACCGAACTCTTCTTCGAACGCCATGACAAGTTCGACCGTGTCGAGGCTGTCCGCGCCCAGATCATCGATGAAGCTCGCCTGCTCCGTCACCTTGTCGGCATCGACGCCAAGGTGCTCGATGACGATCTTCTTGACGCGCTCTGCGGTGTCACTCATTTGGGCATCCTCGTCTTTTGGTTGTCTGTCTTCGTTAGCGGGCAGAATGCCGCTAATCAAGCTGAAAGATGGTCCTGCCGGAAACGCAGCGGAACAGGACCGGTTTTTGCCCGAACCGCCGGGTTGCGGGCGGCATTACACGAAAAATCCCGTGCATCCAAGACGGAATGAAGCGTTTTCCCAAGTGTTAGATCATTGCCATGCCGCCATTCACATGAATGGTCTGGCCGGTGACGTAGGCTGCCTCGTTGGAAGCGAGGTAGGCGACGGCAGAGGCGACTTCGGCGCCCGTGCCCATGCGCCGGGTCGGGATCGCCGCCATGATCGCCTCTTTCTGCTTGTCGTTGAGCTTGGCGGTCATCGCCGATTCGATGAAGCCCGGGGCGACGCAGTTGACGGTGATATTGCGGGTGGCGATCTCCTGCGCCAGCGATTTGGAAAAGCCGATCATACCGGCTTTGGAGGCGCAGTAATTGGTCTGGCCGGGATTGCCGGTGACGCCAACCACTGAAGTGATGTTGATGATGCGGCCATGGCGGCGCCGCATCATCGGATGGGTAAGCTCGCGGGTCAGCCGGAACACGGCGGTCAGGTTGACCTCGAGCACGCTATCCCAGTCGGCGTCAGCCATGCGCACGAACAACCCGTCCTTGGTGATGCCGGCATTGTTGACGAGGATGTCGACGCCTTCGAGGTCGGCCTCCGCCTTCTGGCCGAGCGCCTTGACGTCGTCGCGGTTGGAAAGATTGGCCGGGAAAAGCTTGACCCGGTCGCCCAGTTCGGCGGCCAGCGCCTCCAATTTCTCGATACGTGTGCCATGCAGGCCGACGATGGCGCCCTGGCCGTGCAGCACGCGGGCGATCGCCTCGCCGATACTTCCCGATGCGCCGGTGACGAGCGCCTTGCGGCCGGTCAATTCGAACATTCTTGCCTCCTGATCTGAGCGAACACCCTTTGCATGGAGCGGGGTCAAATCGCCAGTTGATTATGCAAGCGCCCCAGCGCCGCCTCGACATCCGCCGCGGATCCGATGGCAGTGGTGGCAATATCGCGGTTGATGCGGCGGGCCAGCCCCGACAGCACCTTGCCGGCGCCCACTTCGTAAAGCGTCGCAACGCCGTTGCTGCCGAACCACTCCACCGTTTCGCGCCAGCGCACGCGCCCGACCACCTGTTCGACGAGGCGGCGGGCAATCTCGTCGGGATCGCTCGTCGGGGTCACCGTAACGTTGGAGACCAGCGGCACGGCGGGCGCACTCTTAGTCACGGCGGCCAGCGCCTCCCGCATGATCTCGGCCGCAGGCTTCATCAATGCCGAATGGAAGGGCGCCGAGACCTGCAGCATCAGCGCCCGCTTGGCGCCCTTCTCCGTGCATAGCTTCGCCGCCAGTTCGACCGCCGGCCTGGCGCCGGAGATCACCAGCTGGCCGCCGCCATTGTCGTTGGCGATCTGGCACACCAAGGCTTGCGCGGGATCTCTGGCGGTGCCCTGGGCGGCCTCTGCGCAAGCGGCCTCGACGTCGGCCTGTTCCAGCCCGATGATCGCCGCCATGGCGCCCTCGCCGGCCGGTACAGCCGCCTGCATGGCATTGCCGCGGATACGCAACAGCCGGGCGGCGTCGGCGACCGAAACGAAACCAGCGGCCGCAAGTGCCGAATATTCACCGAGCGAATGGCCGGCGACATAGGTGACCTTGCCGTTCAGGGAGAAGCCGCGCGCCTCCAGCGCCCGGACTGCGGCAAGTGACACCGCCATCAGTGCCGGCTGGGCATTGGCGGTCAGCGTCAGCGTCTCTTCCGGGCCTTCCCAGATCAGCTGCGATAGTTTTTCACCGAGCGCGTCGTCGACTTCCTCGAAGATCCGCCGCGATTCCACAAAAGTATCGGCGAGGTCCTTGCCCATGCCGACGGCCTGGCTGCCCTGCCCCGGAAAGGTGAATGCGATGGCCATCGTCGGCTCCCAGCTGCTGGTTCTCGCTGCCTGTGACGCAAGGCGTGCGCCCAAGTCAAGTCCAACCTTGACCGCTCAGCGTCGGCCGAGTGCCTGTTTCGGCAGGCTTTTTGGCGATCACTCATGATGAAAACCGCTCACGATTTGTTTGCTGGCTCTTCTTATTTCCGCCGCAGGCGCTAGGCTTTGCGTGACAGTTCGATGACAATCGAGTGACGCCTTTGTTGCGGGCCGGGGAACTATTGAAGTGGCAAAGACCAAGCAGAGCGCAGCCGAGGCGGCGCCACAGTTTCTTGAAGGCGATCCGTCGACTGGCTATCTGCCGGCGCGCAGATGGCCTGTCATCCGCTATGGCCTTATCAGCTTGCTGGCTGCGGCCATCCTGGTGTTTGCCATCGAACTGATCGTGCGCGGCAACTTTGCCGGCACCATTGATTTCTTTCTGCAGCCTTTCAAACCCGGCTGGACCACGATCATCATTTTTGCGCTGATCCTCATCGGCCTCGACGCCGTGCTCGGCCGCAGCCATCAAAGCCTGATGATCGTCGCGCCGCTGACATTGTCGCTGGCGTTCGTCGGCCACCAGAAGTCGCTCTATCTCGGCGATCCGCTCTATCCGACCGATTTCCTCTATTCCCGGCAGATCGTGGCACTGATGCCGCTCCTGGTCCGCGACCGCCCGGGAACCGCCATTGCCCTGGCGATCGGCATCGTCGGCGGGCTGTCGCTGCTCGTCTATGGCTGGCGGTTATGGCGCCGCCGCGTTCCGGCGCTCAGCCACAAGGGCCGCCTTGCCCGGCTGACGCTGACGGTGCCGCTGATCGCTTTCTTCGTCTCCATCATGGACTATGCCACTTTCTCGTGGACGCGCGACCGGCTGCAGATCATCCCGATTATGTGGGACCAGAAGGAAAACTATGCCTCGAACGGTTTTGCGCTCGCCTTCGCGCTGAACGTCCCGATGGCGCATGTCTCGGCGCCGCCCGGCTATTCCGACAAGGCAATCGAAGCGATCGGCAAACCGCAGGTGATCGCCTCGGTACCTGCCGAGAAGCCCGACATCATCGTCGTGATGAGCGAATCCTTCTGGGATCCGACCAAGCTGCCCGGCGTCACCATCACACCCGACCCTATCCCCAATGTGCGGGCACTGCGCACGGGCTACATGTTCTCGCCGGAGTTCGGCGGCATGACGGCCAACATCGAGTTCGAGGCCCTGACCGGCTTTTCCAACGCCTTCCTGCCGGCGGGCAGCATTCCCTACCAGCAATATGTGCGGACACCGACTCCCTCGCTGGCGACCTTCCTGAAAAGTCAGGGCTATCGAGCGCGCGCCATCCATCCCGGCACCAACTGGTTCTGGAACCGGGGGGCCGTCTATGCCGATTTCGGCTTCAACGACTTCAAGTCCGAGGAGACGTTGCCGCCCATGCAGAAGCGCGGACCGCTCGCGTCGGACGCAGCGATGACCGACGAGATCATCCGCGAAGCCGATACCAGCGCCGAGCCGGTCTTCTTTTTCGCCGTCAGCCTGCAGAACCACGGGCCGTATGAGCCGTATCGCTATAACAATCCGACCCACAAGGTGCAGGCGCCGATCAGCCAATGGGCACGTGAATCGCTGTTGAGCTACGCCGAAGGCTCTTCCGATGCGGACCGCGGCCTCGAGCGGCTGATCGAATGGGCGAAGAAACGCGAGCGGCCGACCGTCATCGCATTCTTCGGCGATCACCTGCCGCCGCTTGGGCCGGTCTACGTCGAGACCGGTTTCCTGAAGGACAATGTCGCGCCGCGCAAGGAGCCGGCCGACCAGATGCTGCAGCACCACGAGACGCCATTGATCGTCTGGTCGAACCGCAGCGGCCCGGCCGAGGATCTGGGCGCCGTCAGCCCGGCCTTCCTGCCCTACCATATCCTGAAAACGGCCGGCATCAGCCATCCCTATTACACCGGCTTCCTCGGCCAACTGCGAGAGCGCTACCGCGTCATCGACCGCAATTTGCTGTTGGCACCGGGGGGCGACGCCACCCCCGATTGGTCGCGTCAGAAAGAGATCGATCCGGCAATCCGCGACTTCCGTCTGCTGCAATACGACATGATGTTCGGCAAGCGCCATGCGGCGCCCGATTTCTTCCCCGAAACCACCGGCAAAGTGGCTGCACATACGAGCTGAGGCAGCTGAAGTTGCAGCGTGATGCGCGAACTCCGATCGTGCCGTCGAGAGACGGGAATTGTTGCAGCTGATTGCCGACTGCGTAGAGCTGTTCGATTTGTTGGCGTTACCTCGATCGTCTCCCGCGATTATACGAACAGGGCATCCGGTTTGTTTTGTCAGGCGAAATGCCGGAAAACATCCTTGGGTCCGGGCAGGAAATCCATAAGACCTTGCGAATGAGGCCAGCAGCCCAATAAAACCGGACAACTCGCGTGCAACTCATCTGCTTACGACACGTCGGCCGTTTGCCCTTGCCTTGCGGCCAAATTCCTGTATAGACGCCCGCAATCTGCCGGTCCTTGCTGGGGGCTGAACGGAGGGCCGGAGGTTTTTCGAAACCTTCGTGTGAAGCCGGAAGTGCTTCCGCCTCCCGTGTCTCCGCTCTCGACCGTCTCGTCATGCTCCTTTCTTCCCCGCCTTCGCAAGGATTGCGGGTCAGAGAAGTTGCAGAGGCTTTTGCCGCCGGGAACCGGGAGAGAAACGAAGAAAGGCACGAACACTATGGCTCTATACGAACATGTGTTTCTTGCTCGGCAGGACCTCTCGCAGCAGCAGGTCGATGCGCTTGTCGAACAGTACAAGGGCGTCATCACCGCGAATGGCGGGTCCGTCGGCCGGGTCGAGAACTGGGGACTGAAGTCCCTCACCTACCGGGTCAACAAGAACCGGAAGGCATATTATACACTCATGGACATCACCTGCCCGCCGGCCGCGCTCAACGAAATGGAGCGCCAGATGGGTCTGTCCGAGGACGTACTGCGTTTCCTGACCATCAAGGTCGATGCGCATGAGGAAGGTCCGTCGGCAATGATGCAGAAGCGCGAAGAGCGCTCGGAACGCGGCGGCTTCGGCGACCGCGACCGTGGCCCGCGCTCATTCGGCGACCGCGATCGCGGTGACCGTGGTGATCGTCCGCCGCGCAGCTTCGGCGATGGCGGTGCCGATCGTGGCCCGCGCCGTCCGCGCGAAGGCTTTGAAGGAGCCGCAGAATAATGGTCGACATCAACCAGATCCCAACCCGGCGCCCCTTCCACCGCCGCCGTAAGACTTGCCCGTTCTCTGGCGCCAACGCGCCGAAGATCGACTACAAGGACGTGCGGCTTCTGCAGCGCTACATCTCCGAGCGCGGCAAGATCGTGCCATCGCGCATCACCGCCGTCAGCCAGAAGAAGCAGCGCGAACTCGCCAAGGCGATCAAGCGTGCCCGCTTCCTCGGCCTGCTGCCCTACGTGGTCCGCTAAATCTACGCGGGCGGTTCGCCGCCCGCTTTTTGTCACCGGCCACGACGGGCGTAGCCGGATCGAACACCAAATTCCGGGTTGGATTTCGACAAGAGATCCTAACTGCCGCGACAGGCAGGACAGCGACACAGGCGGCGACGCCCCAGCTTCCTGACCTGTTCCAGACAACTCGGCGCCGATCCTGAGGATAGCGCCCAAGCGAAGGAACAAAACCATGGAAGTCATTCTTCTCGAACGCGTTTCCCGCCTCGGCCAGATGGGCGACACCGTCAAGGTCAAGGACGGATTCGCCCGCAATTTCCTGTTGCCGCAGGGCAAGGCGCTGCGCGCCAACGAAGCTAACAAGAAGAAGTTCGAGGGACAGCGGGCGCAACTGGAAGCCCGCAACCTGGAGCGCAAGTCCGAGGCCGCGCAGATTGCAGAAAAGCTCGACGGCAAGAGCTTCATCGCCGTGCGCTCGGCCGGCGAGACCGGTCAGCTTTATGGTTCGGTCTCGACACGCGACATCGCCGAGCTGGTGACGGCGGAAGGTTTTTCGGTCAACCGCAACCAGATCCTGCTCAACCAGCCGATCAAGACCATTGGCGTCACCAATGTGGCGATCGCGCTGCATCCGGAGGTCGAGGTTACCATCACGCTCAACATTGCCCGCACGGCCGACGAAGCGGAGCGCCAGGCCAAGGGCGAAACGCTGACAACCGCCGAAGCCATCTACGGCGAGGACATCAACGATAATGCGCGGCCGGAAAACTTCTTCGATCCGAATGCGGAGTTCGAGGGCGGCGAAGACAACGGCTGATCGTCATTCGTCGGCATTCGCCGGCTAATCGCTATTCTGGACCAATGCCCGGGCCTCGTACCCGGGCATTTTTATGCCAAATGGAACTTTTCGAACCCCTATATCTTGATGCAGAATAAGACAGCCTGTCTGACCGAGAGGGGACATTTGGTCATGAATATTCTGCTGAAACGCATTCTCGACCGCCTGGTCCGCACAGGCAATCTCAAGGTGACAGGGCCGCAAGGCTCGATGGTGACTTTCGGTGACGGCAGCGGCGAGCCGGTGCACATGCATATCAAGACAAGGCATGCCGAGCGCGCCATCACTTTCGATCCGATGCTGGCGGTGCCGGAAGCCTACATGGACGGTGAACTCGACATTCTCGAAGGCGGCGTGCTGGGGGTGATGCGCATTGCGTTCCAGAACATGGGCAGCGGCGGTATCGATGCCACCTGGTCGAAAGCGATCGAAGGTCTGCGCCACGCCTTCCGGCGCCTGCAGCAGATCAACACGGCGTCGCGGGCGCGCCGCAACGTGCAGCGCCATTACGATCTGTCGGGCGACCTCTACCGCCTCTTCCTCGATGAGGACATGCAATATTCCTGCGCTTATTTCGAGCAGCCGGATATGACCCTCGACGAGGCACAAGCGGCCAAGAAGCGCCATATTGCCGCCAAGCTCAGGCTGAGGGCCGGCCAGACGGTGCTCGATATCGGCTCCGGCTGGGGTGGGCTTGGGCTTTATCTCGCCAAGGCGTTCGACGTCGACGTACAGGGCGTGACGCTGTCGACCGAGCAGCACGGCGTCGCCACCGACCGCGCCCATGCGCAAGGCCTGCAAAACCGGGTTCATTTCGACATCAAGGACTATCGCGAACTCAATGAACGTTTCGATCGCATCGTCTCGGTCGGCATGTTCGAGCATGTCGGCGTCAATCATTTCCGCACCTTCTTCGACAAGTCGGCGACGCTGCTGAAGCCGGACGGCGTCATGCTGCTGCATACGATCGGCCGCTCCGGCGTGCCGTGGGCGACCAGCGCCTTCATCCGCAAATACATCTTCCCGGGCGGCTATATTCCGTCGCTCTCAGAAGTGATGCCGGCCATCGAAAAATCGGGGCTCGTCGTCACCGACATCGAGGTTCTGCGGCTGCATTATGCCGAGACGCTGAAGCATTGGGGCGAACGCTTCGCCGCCAACCGCGACAAGGCCAAGGCGATTTATGACGAGCGCTTCTGCCGTATGTGGGAGTTCTATCTTGCCGCCTCGGAAGCTGCCTTCCGCTGGCAGGATCTGGTGATCTTCCAGATCCAGATTGCCAAGAAGAACGACACGCTGCCGATGACGCGCGATTACATGGCCAATTGTGAGAAGGCGCTGGAGATGCGCGATCTTGGACGTCGTGAAAAGGCTCCGGCGGCCAAGCCCGCTCGCCGCCGCAAAATGGTGGATCCGGAGTAGACGGCCGGCAATCGCGCCATTGCCGCTTGCCATTTGCCGACTGGCACGCTGAAAAGGCTCCCGTCAACGCGGGACCTTTTTTATGACCTACCTCCTCTACGTCGCTGCCGCACTTGCCGAGATCGCCGGCTGCTTTTCGTTCTGGGCATGGTGGCGGCTGGAAAAATCGCCGCTGTGGTTGGCGCCCGGTCTCGTCTCGCTGGTGCTATTCGCGTGGCTGCTGGCGCTGGTCGACATCAGCGCGGCGGGCCGGGCCTACGCCGCCTATGGCGGCATCTACATTGCCGCCTCGCTGGCCTGGCTGTGGCTGGCGGAAGGCGTGCACCCCGACCGCTGGGATCTTGCCGGTGCCGCGATCTGCATCGTTGGCGCCTCGGTCATTCTGCTCTCACCTCGGACTGTCTAAGCGATGGAACTGCCCGTCCCGCTTAGACAAGGCGTCGATCGCCTTCTCGAACAGGTGCCGTTGCCGATGCTTAAGCAAGCGGCAAAGACGCTGTCGGACCGCTACCGCGCAGAGTTGCGCGACGGTCGCCTGCACATGGCCGAAGACATGGCGGTGAAGGCCTATCTGGCAACGCGGCTGCCGGCGACTTATGCTGCCGTCCGCGCCAGCCTCGACGCGGTAAGCGAGGCGCGGCCCGATTATGCTCCGAGAACGCTGCTCGATGTCGGCGCCGGCCCTGGCACGGTGCTTTGGGCCACAACCAATCTCTGGCCGGATCTCCAACAGGCGGTGCTGCTCGAGGCCGGCGCCGCCGTGCGAAGGGTCGGCGAAGCACTTGCCGCGGATGCGATCACGGCCAGGACCGCCTGGCGGACCGGCGACGTCACCGTCGACCTGGTCGATCTGGAGCCGGCCGAGCTGGTGACTTCAGCCTATGTGCTGGATGAGATCGCGCCGGCATCGCTGGCAAAACTCGTCGACCGGCTCTGGCAGCTGACCGCCGACACGCTGCTGGTGGTCGAGCCGGGCACGCCGGCCGGCTGGCAGCGTATTCTTGCCGTGCGGCGGCAGCTGATCGATACGGGGGCGCACGTGCTTGCGCCCTGCCCGCATGAGGCGCCCTGCCCGCTCGTCGCTCCCGACTGGTGCCATTTCGCCCGCCGCGTAGCCCGCTCGCGCCTGCACCGTCTGGCCAAGGATGCCGAGGTGCCGTGGGAGGACGAGAAATTCATCTTTGTCGCGGCTTCCCGCCATCCGGCCGCTCTGCCTCGAGCGCGAGTGATCGCACCGCCGAAGTCGGGCTCCGGCAAGGTCTTGCTGAAGCTTTGCCAACAGGATGGGAGTGCTGCCGAGCGACTGTTCACCAAGCGCGATGGCGAGACGTTCAAGGCCGCACGGCGACTGGACTGGGGTGATGCCTTGCCGGAATGACCGGCAGCTATTTTCCTGTTTTGTTCTCGCCCAAGAACGGCTAAGCTCGCCATCTTGATTCGAGTCAATTGAGATTCTTTCCACCGAAAGAACCTGGCTGTGAATCGCGGGCATCAAAGTTGGTTGGTTGGGGACTGATGCAGATAAGTCATCACCGACTTGTCTCGTTCTGATATCGAGAGACCGGGGATTAGGACCGGGGACATCATGGCAGAGGCAGCACGAAAATTCGGCGTGGCGGAAACACCGCTCTATCGCGAGGCGCCGAACAACATCGAGGCCGAGCAGGCGCTGCTCGGCGCCATACTGGTCAACAACGATGCCTTCTACCGCGTCTCCGACTTCCTGAAGCCCGGCCATTTCTACGAGCCGCTGCATAGAAAGATCTTCGAGGTCGCGGCTGAGCTCATCCGCATGGGCAAGATCGCGACGCCAATCACGCTGAAGACCTTCCTGCCGGCCGACGAGAAGGTCGGCGACATGACGGTGGCGCAATATGTCGTGCGGTTGGCGGTCGAGGCCGTCACGGTCGTCAACGCCACCGACTATGGCCGCGCCATCTACGATCTGGCCACGCGGCGCGCGCTGATCACCGTCGGCGAGGACATGGTCAACATCGCCTATGACGCGCCGGTCGACATGTCGCCCTCCGACCAGATCGAGGATGCCGAGCGGCGCCTGTTCGAGTTGGCCGAGACCGGCCGCTATGATGGCGGCTTCGAGAGCTTCACCGACGCCGTCAAGACCGCCGTCGACATGGCCAATGCCGCCTATATGCGCGACGGGCATCTGTCGGGCGTCGCCACCGGCTTGCGCGACCTCGACCGCCGCATGGGCGGCCTGCAGTCGTCCGACCTGATCATCATTGCGGGGCGCCCCGGCATGGGCAAGACCTCGCTCGCCACCAATATCGCCTTCAATATCGCCGAGGCCTACGTCCCGGCGCAGCAGGCCGACGGCTCGTTCAAAGCGGCCAATGGCGGCGTCGTCGGCTTCTTTTCGCTCGAAATGTCGTCCGAACAGCTGGCCACCCGCATCATTTCCGAACAGACCGAAATCCCGTCGTCGAAAATCCGGCGCGGCGAGATCAGCGAGATGGATTTCGAAAAGCTCGTCGCATGCTCGCAGACGATGCAGAAAATCCCGCTGTTCATCGATCAGACCGGCGGCATTTCCATTGCTCAGCTGTCCGCCCGGGCACGTCGCCTGAAGCGCCAGCGCGGCCTCGACGTCATCGTCATCGACTATATCCAGCTGATGCAGGGGTCGAGCGCGAAATCGTCGCAAAACCGCGTCCAGGAGATCACCGAGATCACCACCGGGCTCAAGGCGCTAGCCAAGGAGCTGGCGGTGCCGATCATTGCGCTGTCGCAGCTGTCGCGCCAGGTCGAGAGCCGCGACGACAAGCGCCCGCAGCTTTCGGATCTGCGCGAATCGGGCTCCATCGAACAGGACGCCGACGTGGTGCTGTTCGTCTACCGCGAGGAATATTATCTGAAGAACCGCGAGCCGAAGCCGGGCACCGACGAATACATCAAATGGGAACACGAGATGAACGAAATGCGCGGCAAGGCCGAAGTCATCGTCGCCAAGCAGCGCCACGGCCCAACGGGGTCGGTCAGCCTCGCCTTCCAGGGCGAGTTCACCCGCTTCTCGGATCTCGCCGAGGAACATCATTTGCCGGATCGGTTTGAGTAAGCGATTGGCCGACATAACAACAAGAAAGCGGGAGTACGGCGTTCCTTCGCGCCCCCCTCTGTCCTGCCGGACATCTCCCCCTCAAGTGGGGAGATTGGCTGTCACCTTGCCCAGCTCTCTAATCTCGGACGCTGGAGATTGGCGAAACCCGAAGCGCAATCCGATCTCCCCCCTCGTGGGGGAGATGTCCGGCAGGACAGAGGGGGGCGCTGTCCCGCCTGCCTATCCTGCGCTGGCACCTGCCACACCCGAACCGGGCCACGCCTGATGGCCAAGTCCCGCGTCCAGTTCATCTGCCAGAATTGTGGTTCGGTGCATCAGCGCTGGGCCGGCAAATGCGATGCCTGCGGCGAGTGGAATACGCTGGTCGAGGAAGGCACGTCCGGCGGCATAGGCTCGGGTCCGGCCAACACCCGCAATGCGCGCAAGGGCCGCGCCGTGGTGCTGACGACGCTGTCCGGCGACATCGAGGATGCGCCGCGCATTGTCTCCGGCATCGGCGAGCTCGACCGCGCCACAGGCGGCGGCTTCGTGCGCGGCTCGGCGCTGCTGGTCGGCGGCGATCCCGGCATCGGCAAGTCGACGCTGCTCACCCAGGCCGCGGCCGCGCTGGCGGCAAAGGGCCACCGCATCGTCTACGTCTCGGGTGAAGAGGCGGTCGCCCAGATCAGGCTGCGCGCGCAGCGGCTCGGCGTCGCCGGCACCCCGGTCGAGCTCGCCGCCGAAACCAATGTCGAGGACATCCTCGCCACCATCGCCGACGGCAAGCGGCCGGATCTGGTCATTCTCGATTCGATCCAGACGCTGTGGACCGACATGGCCGATTCGGCGCCCGGCACGGTGACCCAGGTGCGTGCCGCCGCCCAGGCGATGATCCGCTATGCAAAATCCACAGGGGCGGCGATCGTTCTGGTCGGCCATGTCACCAAGGAGGGCCAGATCGCCGGCCCACGCGTCGTCGAGCACATGGTCGACGCGGTGCTCTATTTCGAGGGCGAAGGCGGCCACCACTTCCGCATCCTGCGCACGGTCAAGAATCGATTCGGGCCAACCGACGAGATCGGCGTCTTCGAAATGTCGGACAAGGGCTTGCGGGAAGTCGCCAACCCGTCCGAGCTTTTCCTCGGCGAGCGCCATGCGAAGTCGCCGGGTGCCGCGGTTTTCGCCGGCATGGAGGGCACACGGCCGGTGCTGGTCGAGATCCAGGCGCTGGTGGCGCCGTCGACGCTGGGCACGCCGCGCCGCGCCGTCGTCGGCTGGGACGGTGCCCGGCTATCGATGATCCTGGCGGTTCTGGAAGCTCATTGCGGCGTCCGCTTCGGCACCCACGACGTCTATCTCAACGTTGCCGGCGGCTACCGCATTTCGGAGCCGGCTGCCGACCTGGCCGTGGCGGCGGCACTGGTTTCCTCGCTCACCGGTCTTGCCCTTCCCGCCGATTGCGTCTATTTCGGCGAAATCAGCCTTTCGGGTGCGGTGAGGCCGGTTGCGCATGCGCAGCAGCGTCTCAAGGAAGCCGAAAAGCTGGGTTTCGGAAGCGCGGTTCTGCCCTTGGGCAGCGAGGAACTTGTTGGTGGTAATGGGGTCGGGGGGATCGGAGCCGGCGCTTTCCAGCCCACCGAGCTTGCCGATCTCGTGGCGCGCATAGCCGGCTCACGGCGCAGCCGCGTCGACGAGCGAGAGTGATGCGGCTCGTCGAGCCGCGAAAAAGAGATCGGAGTGGGGCGAAAACATGCCGATTACGCTGCTTGACGGAATTCTCGTCGGCTTCACCCTGGTCTCGGCGATGCTCGCCATGGTTCGCGGCTTTTCGCGCGAGATCCTGTCGATCATCTCCTGGGCAGCCGCTGCGGCGGCCGCCTTCTTCTTCTACAAGCCGGTGCTGCCTTACATTCAGCCCTATATCGACAACGAAAAGGCCGCCATGGCGGCGGCCGCCGGTATCGTATTCATTGTCGCGCTGATCGTCGTTTCGGTCATCACCATGAAGCTCGCCGACTGGATCATCGATTCCAGGATCGGCGCGCTCGATCGCACACTTGGCTTCCTCTATGGCGCGGCGCGCGGCATCCTGGTGGTCGCGGTTGCGCTGCTTTTCTTCAATTGGCTGGCCGGCGCCAAGGCCCCAGGCTGGATTGCCAACGCCAAGTCAAAGCCGCTGCTCGAATCGATCGGCGCCAAGCTCGAAAGCCTGCTGCCCGAGGATCCGGAAAACGCTATCCTCAACAAGCTCAATCCGAATCAGCCAGCCACCGAGACGCCTCTGGCCCCAGACGCCCCTGCAGCGGAAGCACCTGCCGCCGGCGACGACGCCACCGCTCCGGCACCCGATGACAGCGACGCGCCACCGGCCGACAATGCGCCCGCGACGCCGGCACCTGCAAACCCGGCGCCGGCAAACTGATTTCGACAGACTTGCCAATCTGCAGACTTGGCGAGGCATCAAGACTGACGATCATGTGAACGCCGCACGACGTGCGTTGCTTTCGATGCGCTATGACCTTATATGGCGACTTTAGCGGAGCTTGAGCCCCCAATGGCAGACGCAGACGACGTGCTTTCCGCCGAAGCCGACGACCATTTCCACGACGAATGCGGCGTGTTCGGCATTTTCGGCCGGCAGGACGCCGCAGCCATCGTAACCCTCGGCCTGCATGCGTTGCAGCATCGAGGCCAGGAAGCGGCCGGCATCGTTTCCTACGACGGCACCCAATTCCATGTCGAACGCCATGTCGGCCTGATCGGCGACACCTTCACCAAGCAGCGTGTCATCGACAGCCTGCAAGGCAACCGTGCCATCGGCCACACGCGCTACGCCACCACCGGCGGCTCCGGCCTGCGCAACATCCAGCCTTTCTTCGCCGAACTTGCCGATGGCGGCTTTGCCGTCGCCCACAACGGCAATCTCACCAACGCCATGACCGTGCAGCGCGCGCTGCAGAAGCAAGGCGCCATCTTCTCTTCCACCTCCGATACCGAGACGCTCTTGCATCTGGTTGCCACCAGCAAGGAGCGCGACCTGAATTCGCGCTTTATCGATGCGGTGCGCCAGGTCGAAGGCGCCTTCTCGCTGGTGGCGATGACGTCCAAGAAGATGATCGGCTGCCGCGACCCGCTCGGCATCCGCCCGCTGGTACTCGGCGATCTCGACGGTGCCTGGATCCTCGCCTCGGAAACCTGTGCGCTCGATATCATCGGGGCGCGTTTCGTGCGTGACCTGAAGCCCGGCGAAATGGTCGTCGTCACCAGCAAGGGCATCGAAAGCCTGTTCCCGTTCGAGCCGCAGAAGACCCGCTTCTGCATTTTCGAATATGTCTATTTCGCGCGGCCGGATTCGTCTGTCGAAGGCCGCAATGTCTACGAAGTACGCAAGCGCATCGGCGCCGAGCTGGCGCTGGAAAGCCCGGTCGAGGCGGACATCGTCGTGCCGGTGCCGGATTCGGGCACGCCGGCGGCGATCGGCTTTTCACAGGCCGCGGGCATTCCGTTCGAGCTCGGCATCATCCGCAACCACTATGTCGGCCGTACCTTCATTCAGCCCGGCGATTCGATCCGCCACATGGGCGTCAAGCTCAAGCACAACGCCAATCGCCGCATGATCGAAGGCAAGCGCGTGGTTCTGGTGGACGATTCGATCGTGCGCGGCACCACCAGCCAGAAGATCGTGCAGATGGTGCGCGATGCCGGCGCCAAGGAAGTGCATATGCGCATTGCGTCGCCGCCGACGCGCGCCTCCTGCTTTTACGGCGTCGACACGCCGGAGAAATCGAAGCTGCTGGCATCGCGCATGTCGGTGGAGGAGATGGCCGAGTTCATCCGCGTCGATTCGCTCGGTTTCCTATCGATAGACGGGCTCTATCGCGCCGTCGGCGAAGCCGGCCGCGACAACGAGCAGCCGCAATTCTGCGACGCCTGCTTCACCGGTCAGTATCCGACCCGGCTTGCCGATTTCGAAGGCTCCGACAATGTGCGCACGCTGTCGCTGTTAGCGGCCGGCGGGTCGTAGGCCTTGCCGGTCCGTTTGTCTCCCTCCCCTTGGCCCCTTACGGCGGCTTCACCTTGCCTGTCGGAATCCATCGTATGAGCCTTGACCTCTCCGGCCGCGTTGCGGTCGTCACCGGCGCGTCGCGCGGTATCGGCTATTTCATCGCCAGGGAGCTTGCCGCGGCCGGTGCGCACATAATTGCGGTTGCTCGCACCGTCGGCGGCTTGGAAGAACTCGACGACCAGATCAAGGCAGGTGGCGGACAGGCGACGCTGGTACCGCTCGATCTTGCCGACATGGCGGGGATCGACCGGCTGGGCGGCGCCATCCACGAGCGCTGGGGCAAGCTCGATATACTGGTCGCCAACGCCGCTGTGCTCGGCGTCATCGCCCCGATCGGCCATGTCGAGGCCAAGACCTTCGAGAAGGTGATGACCATCAACGTCACCGCAACATGGCGGCTGATCCGCTCGGTCGACCCGCTGCTCAGGCTTTCCGATGCCGGCCGTGCTATCGTGCTGAGCTCCAGCCTTGCCCACTCCGCACGCGCCTTCTGGGCGCCTTATGCGGCGTCGAAGGCGGCGGTCGAGGCCATGACGCGTTCATGGGCGCATGAGACCGAAAACCTGCCGCTCAGGGTCAATGCCGCCGATCCCGGGGCAACGCGCACCGCGATGCGGGCGCAGGCCGTACCCGGCGAGGATCCTGAAACACTGCCGCACCCTTCGGAGATCGCCAAGCGTATCGTGCCGCTGGCCAGCCCTGCGCTCAAGGAGACCGGGCTGATCTTTCAGGCCAAGCACAATCGCTTTGTCGCCTACCGGCAGCCGGAGTAGCCAAATGGTCAACGGCCGCGGCGACACGCCCAACCGGCACGACGTTTTGACCGGCTCCAAGCCGGACGGCACGAAAATAGCCGGAGTTGCTAGGATCGTGCGACTCCCAAACAAGCAGAGCGAGGAAATACTCATGGCGGCACCGAGCGTAGCGTTAGTCTGGTATCTGGTGATCGCCGGCCCGCAAGGCGGCATGGTCGTGCTGCCCAGCACATTCGACACCCGCGAACAGTGCGCCTTCGCTATAACCGAATACCAGAAGCAGCCGACGCCGGCCGGCTGGTCGGTGCAGTGCGTGCCGAGCGCCTCGCCCTTCGCCGACGAGGGCGATGCTGAGGAGCCGTCGGCGCAGTAGGACAGCGTGATCTCCTCCCTTGAGGGGGAGATGGTCGACAGGCCGGAGGGGGTTGGTCCGACCGGGCTCGGCCTGCTGCAGCGGTTGGCGCTTCACGCGAGACAACCCCTCTGTCGCCTTCGGCGACATCTCCCCCTGAGGGACCCTCAAGGGGGAGATCGTCAGCGTCGCGCGCTGACCGTCAGCTCCGGCTTCTGGCTGATGGTCTGAAACACCACGCAGTAGCGCTCGGTCAGCTTGAGCAGCGCATCGATGCGCTCCTGCGGTTCGTCGGTGTCGAGCCCAAATGTCAGCCGGATGGCGCGGAAGCCAACCGGCGCATCCCTCGCCACGCCAAGCGTGCCGCGAAAGTCGAGATCGCCTTCGGCTTCCACCGTGGCGGCCCCAAGCTTGAATTCCAGCGCCGTCGCCACTGCCTTCAGCGTGACACCGGCGCAAGCCACCAGCGCTTCCAGCAGCATGTCGCCGGAGCAGAGTTCGAGCCCGGTGCCGCCGGTCGCCGGATGCAGCCCGGCAATGGCAATCGCCCTGCCCGTCTCGACCTTGCAGGCGATCGATTGGTCGTCGATCGAGCCCTTGGCCCTGAGGGTAATCAGCGCGCGCGAGGCGTCGTCGCGATAGGCCTCCTTCAGCGGCCCCTGCATGGCCTTCAATGCGATCGCGTCCATTTCATTTCTCTCCCATAGTTGTCTGGCTTCGCCGCTTAACGGCGGTGTCGCCTGCCCCAAACGCAAGTCCCCGCTGGCGTAGCGCTTGGCAGGCTTTCGCCCGTATAGCCTGACGGTACGGGTGCCCGACATCCAACGCCTTCACACCCTCTCTCGCAACACATTCGTAAGGCCGCCGGACATATGGCCGATATCGCCACCCTGGAAACCCGCGAAAGGGTTCTTGCGGGCATCCTGTTCAACGGCGCTGCCGTCTACTGTTTCGATGCACGACGCCTCGATCGAGCTGACACTATGGTGTCAGGACGGGGCAGCGTAAGCTGGTAAAATGACGGAATCGCTGGACATGTCAGGCACAGTGGAAAGCGCCCGCGAACGTACCCTCGGCATCATCCTGGTCTCGGCATCGGCGGCCGTCTTCGGCCTCACCGGCGTGCTGACCAAATCGATCCATGCCGACCCGCTGACCATCACCTGCTGGCGCGGCTTCGTCGGCTCGATCCTGATCAGCCTTTATGTGCTATGGCGTCGCCAGCGCTCCGGCGGTCGCGACAGCCTGCGGCTCGGCTGGCGCGGCTGGCTGCTGGCGATCGAGGGCGCGCTCGCCAGCATCGCCTTCATCTCGGCGTTCAAGTTCACCTTTGTCGCCAATGTCGCGATCATCTATGCCACGGCCCCTTTCGTCACCGCGCTGCTTGCCTTCATGCTGGTCCGCGAGCCGTTCCGGCTGCAGACGCTTGCCGCCGCCGCCGTGTCACTGTGCGGTGTGGCGATCATGGTCTGGTCCGGCTTCGGCACCGGCCATCTGTTCGGCGACGGGTTGGCGCTGCTGATGACGATCGGCAGCGCGCTCTACATGATCATGGTGCGGGCCTTCCGCGACACGCCGGTGGTGTGGGCGGGTGCCGTGTCGGCGTTCCTCCTGTTCGTGCTCGGCTGGCTCATCACCGATCCGCTGGCCGTCTCGGCCAGTGACGCTGTGCTTCTAGCCACCTTCGGCGCCTCGTTCGCGCTGGCCTCGATCCTGTGGACGGAGGGCACCCGGCTTATTCCGGCGGCCGAGTCAGGATTGCTGGGCTCGGCCGAAGTGCCATTCGCGATCCTGTTTGCCTTCCTGTTCCTCGCGGAGATCCCGCCGGCAGCCAGCATGCTCGGCGGGGCCATCGTGCTTTGCGCGGTGTCGCTCACGCCGGCCGAGACTGGCTGATGGCCAGGCAGCGCGCAGCGGATGCATGACCGATCCTCGCCGCGTCCGAGGGCGAGTTGGCGGTCCGATCACGAGAAGTCCGTTCCTCAAAATAAATTTGAAAAGTCATGGAACCATCATAGGGCTCAGTCATTATGGCTGCGACGGGCCACCCCAAGTCCCCCCAAACCCCTCGGCCCGTCCTACTCAGAGCCGACCGCAAGGTCGGCTTTTTCTTTGCTGGCTCAGTTGGCTAAGGCCAGGTTGCCGCTGAACAACGCGGCCAGATCCTGCGCTGGCCGATCGGCATCCTCACGCAAGCGGATGGCGAATTCGGCGACCGGCACTGGCGGCAGATCAAGATCGCGCGGCGCCTCGACGATGCCGGAATGAGCGAAGCGCGCCGTCCTCAACGTCAAGGCGATGCCGGCGTGCACTGCCGTGCGCAGGCCGGCAAGGCTGGCACTGCCGGCAGCAATACGGTAGCGACGGCCGGCCGCATCGAGTGTCCTGGTCGCCGCTTCGCGAAACCCGCAATGAGGATCGAGCAGTGCCAGGGGCAGTTCGTCGTGGCGGGTGGCCAGCCCATTCTGTGAGCAAAGCCAGATCATTGGTTCCTTGAGCACGCCGACTTCATCGCGTGTCGGCACCTGCCGCATGGCAATGGCCAGATCAAGGGTGCCGGCCTGCAAAGCCTGCGCCAGTTCGGCGGAACGGCCGACGCGCAATTCGATCCTGACGCGCGGATGGCTGACAGCGAAAGCCCTAAGAAGCTGCGGCAAGCCGCTGTCGGCGAAGTCCTGCGTGGTGCCGATGGCGACGCGCCCGTCGGCATGCGCCCCTTTGAGGGCCAGCCACGCCTCGCGGTGCGCGGCAAGGATGCGACGCGCGTGGCCGACCAGATCCTCGCCTGCCGGCGTCAGGCCGCGTCCTCGCCCCTGCGGTACCAGCAGCGCTTCGCCGACAACATCCTCCAGCCGTTGCATCTGCGCGGTCACTGCGGACGGCGAGCGGCCGACGATCGACGCAGCCTGCGCCAGGGAACCGCCATCGACGAAAGCAAGGAAAGTCTTGAGGAGGTCGGGATCGAACATCTGCATAATTCGATATTATCAAAGTGTCTATCAAAAACAATTCGATTTTTCTGATGAAAGGACAATGGCATGATTTTTTCGACGGCGAGAAACGCCGCTTGAAGCCGAGGAGAAGAGACATGCCGATCATCAATGTCAGCGTTACCGGCAAACCCGATGCCGGTTTGTCAGCCGCCATTGCAAAGGAGGTAACCGAACTGACGGCAATGCATCTGCGCAAAGATGCAACGATTACAGCTGTTGCCATTTCCTATCACGACCCCGAGCACTGGTTCGCCGGCGGCAAGTCGCTGGCCGAGCATGGCGCCAACACGGCTTGGCTCGACATCAAGGTTGTCGACGGCACCAACACCAAGCTCGAGCTGGAGGCGTATCTGCAGGCAATTTTTGCCGCATTCGGCCGGCTTCTGGGCAAGGTGCATGAGGAAAGCTACGCCCTCGTGCATGAAGTGCCTGCGGCCGCCTATGGCTTTGGCGGCAAGACGCAGGAATTCCGCTTCATCAGCGGAAGGATGAAAGCGGCGTAGCTGCGATAGGCAGCCGAATCCAGTGATGACAGGAGAAAAGGAAAATGGAGCCGCATTGACGTTGATCCAACTTCGGCTAGGTTCTCACCCGAAGCGGCCACTGAAGAGCCGTGACGTGAGATTGTTGGGAGATGCGGCGATGATCCTGACACTGGCGCTGCTTGCGGGTCTTGTCGCGGCCTGGCTGCTGATCGGCGTGGTGGAGACGTTCCGCCTCGGCCTGCGTTTGAGCCAGGCGCTGCTCTACGTGCCGTTCAAGCTCGCCTACCGGATCAGCGACGAGCGCATCAAGATTGCCCGCAAGTCGGCGGCCCCGGTCATCTACGTCGTTTGGCATCAGTCACGCATCGAGCCGGCGCTGATGCTGTCGCTGCTGCCGGAGGACACGCTGCACATCCTCGACCAGGCTTCGGCCAGGTCGCCGTGGCTGGAGCCGTGGCGTGAGCTCGGCCGCACCATCGCCTTCAACGCCGAGCATGTCTTCGTCAGCCGCAGATTGGTGCGGGTGCTGAAGGGCAAGGGCCGGCTCGCCGTTTACCTGCCGGATGCGGTCGAGCCCGACGTCAAGTCATTTCGGTTGTTTCGCGCCATCACCCGTATCGCCATGCAGGCCGATGCGCGCATCGTGCCGATCTTCGTTGCCGGCGCACGCAGCCTGCCGGCTTCACTGACGCCGGCGGACAAGGTGCCCCGCCACTGGTTTCCGCAGCTGTCGATCAGCGTGCTGGAGCCGATGACCATTGCCGAGCTGGTGGCGCGGAATCCCGATCAGGCCTCCAACACCAATGCGTTGTTCGATCGCTTCGCTGAGGCCAGGCTTTTCGGCAACGATCTCGATCGCGGCCTGTTTCTTGCCATGCGCGATGCCGCCGACCGGGTTGGCGCTTCGCATCCAATTGTCGAGGACGTCATTGGTGGCGCGCTGAGCTACCGGAAAATGTTCATCGGCGCCAGGGTTTTGGGCCACCGCTTCGAGGCAATAACAGCGCCGGGCGAAGCGGTTGGGCTGCTCCTGCCCAACGCCAATGGGGTCGTGCTGTCGTTCGTCGGACTTTTGTCGGCTGCGCGGGTGGCAGCAATGATCAACTATACCGCCGGCCCGGCCAGCGTCACCGCCGCCGTCCGCACGGCGATGATCCGCACCGTGGTCTCCTCACGCGCCTTTGTCGAAAAGGCCAATCTCGCCGACATCGTCGAGGCGGTGGAAAAAGGCGGGGCGAAACTGTTGTGGCTGGAGGATGTTCGCGCAAGCGTGACCGTGCTGGACAAGGCCGCAGCCGCCTTGCTGTGGCGCTGGCCGCTGCAGCGCCAGGATGCGGCCAAACCGGCGGTGATCCTGTTCACCTCCGGCTCGGAAGGCACGCCCAAGGCCGTGGTGCTGTCGCACCGGAACCTTCTTGCCAATGCGATGCAGGCGGAAGCCCGCATCACCATCTCGCCTGCCGACATCCTGCTCAACGTGCTGCCGGTGTTCCACTCGTTCGGGTTGACCGGCGGCACCATCCTGCCGCTGGTCACCGGAGTAAAGCTGTTCCTCTACCCGTCACCGCTCCACTACAAACTTATTCCGGAGGTGGCGCGCAAGGTCCGGCCAACGGTGATGTTCGGCACCGACACGTTCCTCGCCAACTATGCCCGCACCGCCAAGGACGATGATTTTTCCAGCCTGCGCTTCGTCGTCGCCGGTGCCGAGGCGGTGAAGACGGAGACGCGCCGCGTTTACCGTGAGCGCTTCCAGGCCGAGATCATCGAAGGTTTTGGCTTGACCGAGGCCGCACCGGTGGTTGCCGTCAACACCGCCATCCACGGCCGCGACGGAACGGTCGGGCGGCTGCTGCCGGCCATGCGCATGAAACTCGAACCGGTCGAAGGCATCAGCGACGCCGGCCGGCTGTGGCTCGACGGGCCGAACCTGATGATGGGCTACATGACCGCCGACAGGCCGGGCGAGCTGCAGCCGCTCGAAGGCTGGCACGACACCGGCGATATCGTTTCGGTCGATCGCGAAGGCTTCATCACCATTCGCGGCCGCGCCAAGCGCTTCGCCAAGATAGCCGGCGAGATGGTATCGCTTGGTGCGGTCGAGATGCTGGTGCAGTCGCTGTGGCCGGAAGAACATCACGCCGTGGTGGCAGTGCCGGACAAGCGGCGCGGCGAGCGCCTCGTTCTGGTCACCACCGCCGATAATGCAGATCCCAACGAATTGCGCGAATTCGGCAAAAAAGCCGGGGCGGCCGAACTGATGGTGCCGAACGACATCGTCAAGGTCGAAGAGATCCCGGTACTGGGCTCGGGCAAGACCGACTATGTCACGACTAGAAAGCTGGCACTCGAGAGGCTGGGACTGAGCGCAGCCGCCTGAGGTTTGCTGTCGAAAACTCTAGAGGACCACCACCGACAACAGCAGAATGACGCCGACGGCCATCATCAGCAGGCCCGGCCAGTTCTGCGACAGGCCGAGAAAACGGAGCCCGCGCTGCCGCGGCTCCAGCGTCGGACCTGGTGTTGCGAGATTGGGCGTCGGACTATCCGGCGCGGTGGAGACAGCGGCCGGCTCACTGAGCCGCCCGCGCAAGATGGCCGCAACCGCCATATAGACGAGGCCGGCGACAGTCAGTAACGCGCCGATGAGGATAACAGCCATTTCTCCTCGTTTCCGATGGTTCTGCCCGATGCGGCAGCTTGCGCGACGTTGACGACGTATCACGACCAGCCGCTCAAACGGACCTACCAACACAAACGGTCTGGCCGCCCAGCAAGTTCCGAAAACGGGTTTTTGAGGTGCGTTCCACAGCGCCGCGTGCTCTGCGAGCCGCTCCCAAGTCAAAATCCGTCAGCCAATGTCCGACGACGGCACCTTCTCGCCTTCGCGCTTGGCGCGTCTCGAATAGGCGCGCACGCTGAACGGCAAGAAGACCAGATAGCCGGCAACCGAGGCCGTCAGCGTATACCAGGGATAAGTCATCAAAAGCAGGACGTAGAGAACGACTGCGAGAATGATCGGCAGCACCCTGTCGCCCGGTATCCTGACGCTCTTGCCGGAATAGACGGGCAGTCTGCTGACCAGCAGGAACGCCACCAAGATTGTAAAGCCGGTGGCAATGAAGGCCGCCAGGCGGCTGGGTTCAAGCCCAAGCCTGAGGAAGAACAGATAGAGCGGCAGCATCACCAACACCGCACCCGCCGGCGCCGGCACGCCGACGAAATATTCGGTCTGCCACTGCGGACGGTCGAGCTCTTCGTCGAGCACGTTGAAACGGGCAAGCCTCATCCCACAGGCGATGGTGAACAGCAGTGCGGCGATCCAGCCCGGCGAACCTGCCCTGTCGAGTAGAAAGGCATAGAGCACCAGCGCCGGTGCCACGCCGAAATTGACGATATCGGCCAGCGAATCCATCTGGGCGCCGAATTTGGAAGTCGCCTTCAGCATTCGCGCCAGACGGCCGTCGATACCATCAAGGAAGGCGGCGAGCAGCACCATCACCACCGCTGGCTCGAAGCGGCCCTCGAAGCCGAAGCGAATACCGGACAGGCCAGCGCAGATGGCAAGCACCGTGACCAGATTGGGCAGCACCATGCGCATCGGGATTTCGCGAATGCGCGGTCCACCGCCGCCATGCGCCTCGAATTTCTTGAACGGCGGCGCCACCGGTCAGGAGATCCGCACGAGCGGCGTTGCAGCAACGCCGCCGAATTCCGCCAGCACCGTCTCACCGCCAACCGCGGTCTGGCCGACGGCGACACGCGGCGTCGCGGTCGAAGGCAGGAATACATCGACGCGCGAGCCAAAGCGGATCAGCCCGAAGCGCTCGCCGGTGCCGATGGCGCCGCCGGCCTCGGCCCAGCAGACGATGCGCCGCGCCACCAGGCCGGCAATCTGCACCGCGGCGACCGTTCCATTGGGGCTTTCGATGACCAGCCCGTTGCGCTCGTTCTCGGTGCTTGCCTTGTCGAGTTCGGCGTTGAGGAATTTTCCTGGCCGATGCTCGATCCTGGAAATGCGGCCACGCACCGGAGAGCGGTTAACGTGGCAGGAAAAGACGTTCATGAATACCGAGATGCGGGTCATTTCGCCGCCGCCGAGGCCAAGCTCGCGCGGCGGCACGGCCGGGCCAACCGCCGAGACGATGCCGTCGGCCGGGCTGACAACCAGCCGGTCGTCGATCGGCGTGACACGCTCGGGATCGCGGAAGAAATAGGCGCACCAGGCCGTCAGGATGAGACCGATCCAGAACAGGGTCGAGGAGAAATAGCCAAGAAAGAGCGTCGCCGCGCCGAACGCAGCGATAAAGGGATAACCCTCGCGATGGATCGGAACGAACGCATTCTTGATCGTGTCAACGAGGCTCATGGGATCAGGACAACCTTGGTTCCAAGTCCGGCCTCAATAGCGGAAACACCCCGCGGTCGCAACGCGACAATGGGGGCGGTTGAGGGTTTGGCGGTCGCGCCGCCGTCTCTCAGAACGACCAAGCGAAATCCACTCAGGCACCCGCTGCCGCCGCTTGGTCGAAATACTCGTCGAGCTCGCGCCGATCGGCCTCCGCCAGGCTCTCTTCGTGGCTGCCGCGCAGCTCGGCGCCGTTCGGGGTCGACTGGAGGAAGAATACGTGCCCGTCGGCCATAACCACCCAGTTCACAACCGTGTCGCCTTCCCTGGCCACGACCGAGTTCGCCGAGACGACAGCATCGGTCGGATCGAACCCGGCCCTGCGTAGCAAGAGGTCGACAGCGACCGGCGCATGATAGGCTGCGGCCAATTCGAGCACCGTTTCTATTGCCTGCGCTTCAACACGGGCAAGTCTCTTGCCGACGCGCGGGGCGCCGGCAGCGAATGGATTCTCGCCTGGACGCGCGACGGACGGATCCTTCGGGGCGATATATTCATAGACGGCCGCATGCGTGGGCGTGGCGACGGCTAGACGCGGCTCCTTGGCATTGGTGCGCAGCTGAAAAGCCAACAGTTTTTCGCCCTCGACGTCCAGCACCCTTGCCATGCCGAGCGCCAGCTTGACCTCGGGCCTAGGCGCCTCGGCGCATGCAAGGCCGACGCCGACATCACGCCAGCCCGTCATTTGATTGACCAGCTTGCCAACAGAACGATGGAGTAGCCTCGGCTGGCGCCGGGGATTGGTCACGGCCAGCTGATGAATGGCTTCTCGGTAGTCGGCATCCTCAACGATTGCGAGTTCAGGCCACGAGTTTATCCAGCGCGCCGATAGAGCGAGCATCGATGCGGCCTGATCGGCTTGGTAGAATAGACGGTCGAGAGTACTGAGCTTATCGTCAGTACCTCCTTCGAAGCCTGTCTGTTCCTCAGTCTCCTCGGGGTGCTCCGCGACCCAGGCAGCCATTTGGTCCAAAGTCGCCAGTTGTCCGTGCGCGCCCATCTCAGCGAGGGCGGTGCGTGCGTCGGCAATGACGGTGTCGAGTTCTTCGCCAGAATTATAGATGAACTGGCTATGGCCGCCATTGTTGACCTCAGCCAAATAGTCATCGGCATGACAGGCCTGCATTGCCTTGGGGCTGATTTCCGTGGAACGGTAAAGGCCTTGCGAGACCATGGCTTCGACGAATTCTCTGACGGCTACAATGAGACCGAAAGGATTGTCGGCCGCGTCTTCCACGACTGAGCGCGGCACGATCACCGAAGATGATGGCTTGCCTGGGAATGACTGCTTGGACCGAGTCGGTGAAATGGTCGCTGATCGCTGAAATTTCTTCTTAGCCCAGCGGGAAAATCTTTCAAACACGCCAAACGCCCTTCCTGCTTGCCACAACAGGATTCTGCGGGCCAACGTGATTCTTGCATTTGACTTTCCCGTCCGCAAGCACCGGCCGGTTATACTTCATTGAAGAAGAATGAGTGAAGGCGCACGGCGCATCGCGCGGTTCCGTGCGGCTACTCAGGTCAAATATAAACGACGCCGTCGCCATCCTCATTGTCGGAACGCAGCACTCTCGCCCGTCCTTGGCAAGACAGCGCCTCTCATCGGCCTTTCGGCCATGACGATCTGCGCAAACCCGGAGGTTCTCGGCCCATGCAGAAATCAGCAGCTAGGCAAGTGCAAGTGGTGATGAACGGCTTGGCTTTCGGCGAGTCACCGCGCTGGCACGATGGCCGGCTGTGGTTCTGCAACTGGGGTACGGGCCAGATCATCGCCGTTGACGCCCTAGGCAACAGCGAGATCGCACTCACCGTGCCGGCCACCCTGCCCTATTCCATTGACTGGCTGCCGGACGGGCGCCTGCTTGTCGTCTCCGGCCGCGAAGGGCTGATCCTCAGGCAGGAGGCAGACGGGACATTGGTCACCCATGCCGATCTGAGACAACTATCAAAGAGCCCGTGGAACGAGATCGTCGTCGATGGACGCGGCAACATTTATGTCAATGGTGGTGGGCCTGCTCCGGGTCCCGGCCAGCATTTCGGCCCCGGCGCCATCGTGCTGGTCGCGCCTGACGGCTCGGTTCAGCAGGTGGCTGAGAACCTCGCCTTCGCCAATGGCATGGCGGTGACGCCTGACAACAAGACGCTTATCGTTGCCGAATCCCACGCCAACCGGCTGACCGCCTTCGACATCGCTGCCGATGGTGGCCTTTCCAACCGCAGGGTCTGGGCCAATCTCGGCAACGGTTTTCCCGACGGCATCTGCCTCGATGCCGAAGGTGCGGCGTGGTATGCCGATGTTCCGAACCGGCATTGCGTGCGGGTGCGCCAGGGCGGCGCGATGCTCGAAAGCGTCGATGTCGACCGCGGCTGCTTTGCCTGCATGCTCGGCGGCAGCGAGGGAAAAACGCTGTTCATCGTCGCCGCCGAATGGCGCGGCTTCGAACATATGATCAGCGATGCCCGTACCGGCCAAGTGCTCAGCGTCGACGCTACTGCGCCGGGCGCCGGCTGGCCGTAGAGAGCTTACATCCCGGGAATCCGCTGATAGTTGGCAATATCGGCCTTGACGCCAAGTCGCGCAATGGTCTCCTGAGGATTGAAGCCGCTGCGCTCATGCGCAGCCTTGATGATCGGCACGACCTTGTCGACAGCGGCTTGCCCTTCCCATTCGACAATGGTCACGAGGTTGAACTCGCCCGGCCCCGAGAATTGCTCAAGCAGGAAATCTTGGACGAACCCTTGCTGCTGGCGCAGCAATTCATGCGTCATTCGGACCTTGGCAAGAATCTCCTCGCGGGCGTTGGCTGGAACGACAAACTTGTCCACCCGGAATACGCTGCCGCCGCTACCTGCCTGATTTATCCCATTCATGTCGATTGTCTCCGTTTTTGAACGACGCATCTTGCTGCGATCCAAAACGGCCTACGATCTCAACTTAAGTTGAGGTCAAGCACAAATTTTCAGCTCACCTCCGAGGTGCGGCGGCGGACGACGACGCCGAACTCGTCGCTTTCGCGGGCAATGCGTAGCCGCTCCTCGGCCTCGCTTGCCTCGCGCTGGCGGTCCCACATCGATGCATAAAGGCCGCGCTTGGCCATCAAGGCGGCATGGGTGCCGCGCTCGGCGATCCGGCCGTCCTGCAGGACGATGATTTCGTCGGCGGAAATCACTGTAGACAGCCGATGGGCGATGACGAGGGTGGTGCGGCCCTGGCTGACCAGGTCGAGTGCCGCCTGGATCTCCTGCTCGGTGTGGCTGTCCAGCGCCGAAGTCGCCTCGTCGAGCATCAGGATCGGCGGGGCCTTCAAGATGGTGCGGGCAATCGCCACCCGCTGCTTCTCGCCGCCGGAGAGTTTCAGCCCGCGCTCGCCCACCATTGAGCGATAGCCGTCGGGCAGCCGCTCGATGAACGGTCCAATCTGGGCCAGTTCTGCCGCCTTGCGCACATCCTCTTCGCTGGCGCCGATGCGGCCGTAGCGGATGTTGTAGGCGATGGTATCGTTGAACAGCACCGTGTCCTGCGGCACCATGCCGATGGCGGCGCGTAAGCTCTCCTGCGTCACGTCGCGAATGTCCTGGCCGTCGATCAGAACCTTGCCGCGCTGGATATCGTAGAAACGAAACAAAAGCCGCGAAATGGTCGACTTTCCGGCTCCGGAGGGACCGACAATGGCCACCGTCTTGCCTGCTGGCACCTCGAAGCTGATACCCTTCAGGATCTTGCGGTTGGGGTCGTAGGAAAAATGCACGTCACGGAACTCGACATTGCCGGCGCTGACGACCAGTGGCTTGGCGCCCGGCCGATCGACGATCTCGCGCTTGACGTCAAGCAGATCGAACATGTTTTCGATGTCGGTCAGGCCCTGGCGGATTTCGCGGTAGATCATGCCGATGAAATTCAGCGGCACCGAAAGCTGCATGAGCATGGCGTTGACGAAGACGAAATCGCCGACGCTCTGTGTGCCTGCCTTCACCTCAAGTGCCGACAGCACCATGACGACGGTCATGCCGATGCCGAAGATCACGCCTTGGCCGAAGTTCAGCCAACCAAGCGAGGTCCAGGTCCTGGTCGCCGCCACCTCATAGCGCGCCGTGGAACGGTCGAAGCGCTCGGCCTCCATGGCTTCGTTGTTGAAATATTTGACTGTTTCGTAGTTGAGCAGCGAATCGATCGCCTTCGTGCTGGCTTCATTGTCGCTGTCGTTCATCTCGCGGCGGATCGAAATACGCCAATCGCTCGCCCTGACGGTGAACCAGACATAGAGCCAGACCGTGACCGCGATCACCAAGACGTATAGCCAGCCATAGGTGACGGCGAAGATGCCGGCGGTGAGCGCGAATTCGACGATCGTCGGCGCAGTCGCCAGCATGGTGAACCGGACGATCGTCTCGATGCCTTTAGTGCCGCGCTCGATGACGCGCGACAGTCCGCCGGTGCGCCGTTCGAGGTGGAAGCGCAGCGACAATTCGTGCATGTGCACGAAGGTACGGAAGGCGAGCCGACGCACGGCATGCTGGCCGACCCGTGCAAACAGGGCGTCGCGCAGCTGGTTGAAGCCGAGCTGCACCAGCCGCACGGCATTGTAGGCGACGACCAGCATGACCGGCGCCAGCAGAAAGGCCGGCAGCGGCGGCGGCGATTTGCTATCGCCGGCCAGTGCGTCGGTCGCCCATTTGAAGAAATAGGGTCCGGCCACCAGGGTCAGCTTGGCGACGACCAGCAGCACGGTGGCCCACACCACCCGGGCCCTCAGGTCGGCGCGGTCGGCCGGCCACATGTAGGGCCAGAGATTGCGCAACGTTCTGAAGGTCGAGCCGGAATCGGCGGAAACGGTTTTCTCGGCCATTCTTGTTTACCTTTATGATTTTAGCGGCCGGAGCAGCAGGAATCGACCAGCGCGGCCAGCGATGCCGAAACATCGGCGAGCGCGGCGCGGTCGAGCTCATAGCGCGAGCGCTGGCGGTCAGGCTCGAAGCGGATCAGCCCGGCCTCGACCAGGATCTTCAAATGCTGGGAAACGGTGGACTGCGCCAGATCGAGATGCTCGACGACCTCGCGACAGCAGCACGAACGGCTGGCGGAAAGGTGTTTGAGAATTTCGATCCGCGCCGGATGCGAAAGGGCCGCGAGCCGGACAGCGACAGCGCGGCTATCCGGCGTGCATTTGGCCGGCGTGCAGTTGGCCGGCGCGCGTTCATCTGCCGCCTGGCGTCGGTCCATTACGGGGGGAGAGTCGATCATCGTGCATCGGCGATAAACGATGACTGGCCCTGTCGCAAGCTATCCTGATGGGCAGAACGGCTACTCGGTCTTGACTGGCGCCGTCGTCATCTGGTCGCCCATTGCCTTGAGATCGGCGGGCTCGCCTTCCTTCGATTTCTCCGGCACCTTGAACACCTGCCCCGGCCAGATTCGGTTCGGATTGCTGATCTGGTCCTGGTTGGCGAGATAGATGGTCGAGTAGCGCATGCCTTGGCCATAGACTCGCCGCGAAATCCGCCACAGCGTGTCATGGCGGCGGATAATGACTGCCCCATCGGCATGTTCGAGCTTAGGAGCGACGGTCTCGGGAGTTTCGCCCGAAGGCGTTGTCGCGGCCATTTCGGCCGGGGCCTCGGTGGCGGGAGTGGGGGTGGTTGCCGGCGTTTCGGCGGCTGTTGCCGGTGTAGCCGGCGCGGCTTTGGTCGCCGGAGCATTCGGCTCGGCTGGTTTTATCTCGGCAGGCTTAGGCTCGGCGGGTGCGACGGCGGCAACCGCCTCGCCCGGCTCGCGTTCGAACGGCACGGCGGCACGGGCCACCACCCTCACGCCGTCGGTGTCGAGCGCGTCGACATGGATGGTGTAGGTGCCGACCGGGATGTCACGTGTCGCTTCGACCAGGAAGTGGCGGTCGGGCGAGGTCTTCGCGTCGCCGAGCAGGATATCGTTGGCATAGGCGCGCACCTTGCGGCCGGGATCAGTGACGCCGGCAATGAAAATCTTGTTGCCGTCGATTTCGACGGCTTCGACGACGATCTTGGGCTCCGCCGCGGGAGCAGCGGGCGCTGCCGGTGTGGCGGGCGCCACCGGAGCCGGTGCGGCTTCAATGGCGGCCGGCGCGGCTGGCGCCGGCGCGGCGGCGGCCGGCAGTTCGGTGCCGGGGGCAAGCAGCGCGGCATCAGATTTTGCCTCAGGGGCCGGAACAGTGAGCAGTTCGGACGGCTTGCCCGGCTCCTCGACCATTGCCAGCACCTGGCCGGTGGAATTCCGGGGGATCGAAACGACGGCGGTCTGCGCCGAGGCGGTCACGACATTGCCAGCCGTTGAGCGCAGCGTGATCGTGTAGTCGCCGGGCTTCAGCGGATCGTCGAGAATAATGGCAAAGGCGCCATCGGGACCGGCGACCGTCGAGCCGAGCACAGTCGAACTGTTGAGAATCTCGACCTTGGCGTTGGGCGCCGCATTGCCGGCGACGACGATCGAGCCGTTGCTTTCGACGCGCACGATGTCGAAGGTCGGCACGATTGCACCTGCTGCGGTCGGCGCAGCGGGCGCTGCCGCATCGGTGGACGCCGCGGGCGCAGGCGGCAGCCGCCCCTCGGTCGCCGGAGCGACCGGTTTCGAAGCCGGCGGCGTCAGCGCCGCGACCTCCGCAGGCCGGGTAGAATTGAGATACGGGTCGAGCGCGCCCGATAGATAGGCGGTTCCCGCCGCGGCGACAGAGCCGCCAGCCGCGAACAAAAACGCCTTCAACGGATTAATTGCCATGTTTCCCTGCCCCTTAGCCACCTAATTCGGTCTAGCCTGTTTTACCAAATCCGACAAGAAAAAGCCCGCCCCAGGGCTTGACCATGCCAATAGTCCCTATCACCAATCATAACATGAACACGATTCGATCTGTCTGCGTCTATTGCGGCTCGTCCCCGGGCCGAGATGAAACTTATATCAAGGCCGGACATCTGCTTGGCCGCTCGATCGCCAAGTCCGGCCTGCGTCTGATTTATGGCGGTGGCACTAAAGGGATCATGGGTGCCGTCGCTGAAGGGGCATTAAAGGCCGGCGGCAAGGTAACCGGCATAATTCCACGTTTTCTGATCAACCGGGAGGCGACCGAAACCGCGCTTAACCGGCTCGACGAGCTCGTCATTACCGACAATATGCATGAGCGCAAACATAGGATGTTCGAGAAATCCGACGCCTTTGTGGCGTTACCCGGCGGCATCGGCACGGTCGAGGAGATCGTCGAGATCATGACTTGGGCGCAACTCGGCCACCACCGCAAGCCGATCGTCTTCGGTAACGTCGGGGGATTCTGGGATCCGATGCTAGCGCTGCTCGACCACATGGCAACGGAAGGCTTCATCCACACGGCGCAACGGGTAAAGCCGCTGGTGGTCGAGGATCCGGAAGCAATCGTCGCCGCCATCATGGTGGCGGGATCGTCCGTCGACGCTCCGACGGAGGGCGTACAGTCGGTGATTGATAAGATGTAGAGTGAACAGTGAATAGTGAATAGTGAATAGTGAATAGTGAATAGTGAAACACAAGACGTTCCAGACCGCGCCTGTCTATCCACTACTGACTATTCACTATTCATTCCTTTCCCTACTGCCTTCCTTAAATCCGCAGTGACCGGCCAGCCGCCTTTCTTCGTTACGCGGCTCGAGCGGCTGCGGCGACGGTCTTGCGCACCGACGAAAACATCGACCAGGAGTACATCGCCAGCGCCGCCCAGATCAGCCCGAAGGCTATGGCCTGAACGCTGCCGAAGGGTTCGCCGAAAATCAGCACCGCGATCAAAAAGACGATCGTCGGCGCGATATATTGCATGATGCCGATGGTGGAGAGGCGCAGCAGCCTGGCGCCGAACGCAAACAACAGCAGCGGCACGGCGGTGACCGGCCCGCAGCCGATCAGCAAGGCGGTGTCGTTCAACGAGCTGGAGACGAAATGATCCTGTCCTGTGGCGATCAGGAAGATGATGTAGCCGAGCGCCGGCACCGACAGCAGCAGCACTTCAAGCAGGAAGCCCTGACTCGGGCCGATTGGCAGCGTCTTGCGGAAGAAGCCATAGGCGGCAAAGGAAAAGGCCAGCACCAGCGACACCCAGGGCAGTTTGCCGGCGTCGATGGTCAGTACCGCGACGGCGATTGCCGCGAGCACCACCGCCACGACCTGCAGGCGGTCGAGCCGTTCGCCGAGCAGCAGCGCGCCGACAACGACGCTGACCAGCGGGTTGATGTAGTAGCCAAGCGCGGTCTCGATGGTGCGGTCGACCGCGATCGCCCAGACATAGATGCCCCAGTTGACCGAGATCAGCGCTGCGGTCAGCACGGCCATCGAAATGATGCGCGGCGAACGAACTGCCGCTTTGAAATCGGCAGTCCTGCCTGCCCAGACCAGGACAGCGGCGGCGATCGGCACTGACCAGACGATGCGGTGGGCGATGACTTCGGCCAGCGGCAGATGCGCGACAGCCTTCATGTAGAAGGGCAGCAGCCCCCAAAGGAGGTAGGCGCCAAGCGCCAGCAGAAAACCGCGACGAGCTTTGGTGTCGGCTTCGATTTGCATTGCTTGGGCGGTCATGGCCCAACGCTATGCGCCAGCCGCCCTGTCAAAACCATCGCAAATTTCTGATGGATCAATGGAGTCTCGCTGATGGTTCAACGCTACTCCGCCGCCGCCAATCCCGCCATGTCGCGGTTCTTCATCAGCTTGTAGACGATCGAATCCATCAGCGCCTGGAACGAAGCATCGATGATGTTTTCGGAGACGCCGACCGTCCACCAGCGCGCGCCGGTGCCGTCATGGGATTCGATCAGCACGCGGGTGATCGCCTCGGTGCCGCCATTGAGGATACGCACCTTGAAGTCGGCCAGCTCGAGATCGGCGATCTCGCTCTGGAATTTGCCGAGATCCTTGCGCAGCGCAATGTCGAGCGCGTTGACCGGGCCATGGCCTTCGGCGACCGACATCTTCTCCTCGCCCTCGACCAGCACTTTCACAATCGCCTCCGAGACCGTCTTCAGCTGGCCGTTGGCGTCGAAGCGGCGCTCGACCATGCAGCGGAACGAGGTGACGCGGAAGAATTCCGGCAGGCCATGCAGCATCTTGCGCGCCAGAAGCTCAAAGCTGGCGTCGGCGCCTTCGTAAGCGTAACCCTCCGCCTCACGTTCCTTGACCACGGCGATCAGAGCGTCGAGGCGATGGTCATCCCGGGGCACGTCGATGCCGCGCCGCTTCAGCTCGGCGAGGAAATTGGCCTTCCCACCTTGGTCCGAAACCATGACGCGGCGGCGGTTGCCGACAGTCTCTGGCGGCACATGCTCGTAGGTCGCCGGCTCCTTGGCCAGCGCCGAGGCATGGATGCCGGCCTTGGTGGCGAAAGCGGAGGCACCGACATAGGGCGCCTGCGCTTCGGGCGCGCGGTTCAGCAACTCGTCGAAGGCGCGGGACAGACGCGATATACCGGTCAACTTCTCTGCCGAAATGCCTGTAGCAAAGCGGCCCGAAAAGGCCGGCTTCAGCGCCAATGTCGGCACGATCGAGATCAGGTTGGCGTTGCCGCAGCGCTCGCCGATGCCATTCAGCGTGCCCTGGATCTGGCGCACGCCGGCCTCCACGGCGGCAAGCGAATTCGCCACCGCCTGGCCGGTGTCGTCATGGGCGTGGATGCCGAGATGGTCGCCTGGTATGCCGGCGGCGATCACCCTTTCGACGATGGCGCGCACCTCAGAGGGCTGGGTGCCGCCATTGGTGTCGCACAGAACCACCCAGCGCGCGCCGGCTTCATAAGCCGTTCTGGCGCAGGCCAGCGCATAATCGGGGTTGGCCTTAAAGCCATCGAAGAAATGCTCGCAGTCGACCATCGCCTCCTTGCCGGCAGTGAGCGCCGCCTCGACCGAGGTCTTGATCGCCTCGAGGTTCTCCTCATTGGTGCAGCCGAGCGCGACGCGGACGTGGTAGTCCCAGCTCTTGGCGACGAAGCAGATGGCATCAGATTTGGATTGGATCAGCGTCGCGAGGCCGGGGTCGTTCGAAGCCGACACGCCTGCCCGCTTGGTCATGCCGAAGGCAACGAATTTGGCATCGGCCGTGCGGCGCTCGGCAAAGAAGGCGGTGTCGGTTGGATTGGCGCCGGGGTAGCCGCCCTCGACGTAGTCGATGCCGAACGCGTCCAGCAGCTTGGCGATGGCGATCTTGTCCTCGACGGAAAAGTCGATACCCGGCGTCTGCTGACCATCGCGCAGCGTGGTGTCGAACAGATAAAGGCGCTCGCGAGCCATGGTCATTTCCCGGCAAACATGTCCGTTGCGCGGATCAGCCTGTCGAGGATGCCCGGCTCCGAATAGGCGTGGCCGGCGCCTTCGATCAGATGGAAGTCCGCTTTCGGCCACGCCTTGTGCAGCGCCCAGGCATAGCGCGCCGGGCACGGCATGTCGTAGCGGCCGTGAACGATGGTACCCGGGATATCCTTAAGCTTCCATGCATCGCGCAGCAGCTGTCCCTCTTCCAGCCAGCCGGCATGGACGAAATAGTGGTTCTCGATGCGGGCGAAAGCCAGGGCATAATCATCCTGGCCGAAGGGACCGCTGGTTTCCGGTTCCGGCAGCAGCGTGATCGTCTCGCCCTCCCACAGGCTCCAGGCGCGGGCGACCTCGACCCGCGCCACAGGATCGCTGCCGACCAGCCGTTTGCGGTAGGCGGCCATCATGTCGCCGCGCTCAGCCTCCGGAATGGGCGCCAAAAACCGCTCCCACTTGTCGGGGAACATCTCCGAGACGCCGAACTGGTAGTACCATTCGAGTTCGGCGCGGGTCAGCGTGTAAATGCCGCGCACGACCAGTTCGCTGACCCGCTCGGGATGTGTCTCGGCATAGGCCAGCGCCAGCGTCGAACCCCACGAGCCGCCAAACACCAGCCATTTGTCGAAGCCGCACATTCTTCGCAGGCGCTCGATGTCGGCGACCAGGTGCCAGGTGGTGTTGGCTTCGAGCGAGGCATTGGGCGTCGATTTTCCGCAGCCGCGCTGGTCGAACAGAACGAGGTCGTAGAGCTTCGGGTCGAACAGCCGCCGGTGCTTTGGCGAAATGGTGCCGCCCGGCCCGCCATGCAGGAATACAGCCGGCTTGGCCCCCTTGGTGCCGGAGCGCTCCCAATAGACCTGATGGCCATCGCCAACGTCGAGCATGCCGGACTCGAAAGCCTCGATCTCGGGATAGAGGGTACGGAATTCGCTGCTCATAATTTCAGGCCCTGCTGCGGCCAGTTGGCCGTCTCGTGATCGGGATGCTGGAAGGAGATGATGGATTCCTGTCGCGCGTAGAAATCCGGGTCGTCATGGATCGGCGCGTCGAAGATCGTCTCGACCCAAGGCAGCCTAGCGGCGTAGTTGACCTGGATCTGCGGCGCCAGATCGGAACGGTCGTCGAAGGCGCCGATGGCGATCTCCAGCGCGC
The DNA here is from genome assembly GCF_040322515.1 of Mesorhizobium sp. M0136. Taxonomy (NCBI): domain Bacteria; kingdom Pseudomonadati; phylum Pseudomonadota; class Alphaproteobacteria; order Hyphomicrobiales; family Phyllobacteriaceae; genus Mesorhizobium; species Mesorhizobium sp. M0136. The sequence goes on along the minus strand of NZ_JAMYTP010000008.1, from coordinate 206,710 downwards.
CGGGCTGGCGGTAGGTCAGCGGTGTGCCGCAGCGGGCGCAGAAGCCGCGATCGATGTTGACCGACGACTGAAAGTAACTCGGCTCCTCGCGCACCCATTCGACGCCGTCGCTCGGCACTGTCACCAGCGCGCCGAAAAACGACCCGAACTGTTTCTGGCACATGCGGCAATGACAAATGGACGGGCGGCCGAGCGCCCCGTGGATGCGGAAGCGCACGGCGCCGCACTGGCAGCCGCCGGTACGAACGGTTTCGGTCATGATTTTTCCTCCGGCGGCCATTGTTCGGTGTCGTGGTCGGGATGTTGGTAGGAGACGAGGTCGGCGAGATAGGAGGCAGACGAGACGTCGGCCATCGTTTCCTCACCGGGCAATTCGTGAACATGATCCACATAGGGAAGCTTGGCTTCGACACCCCATTGGATCGTCGGCGCAATCTCCTCGGGGTGGTCGAATGCGGCGATGGCGAGCGCCACGCCATCGGGCGCTTCGAAGGTCAGTGGCGTGCCGCATTCGGCGCAGAAACCGCGCAAAGCCGCGTTGGACGAGCGGAAGCGTTTGGGCTCACCGCGCGTCCAGTCCAGCCTGGCGCCGCGCACCGAGACCAGCGGCAGGTAGAAATTGCCGCTCGCCTTCTGGCACATGCGGCAATGGCAGACGGAAGCATCGCCGAGCGTGCCTTCGACACGGAAGCGCACCGCGCCGCACTGGCAGCCGCCTGTATACACCGGTCTGTTGTCGAGGCTCATCGCGCACTACTCCGGAGCATGGCAGACCGCCTCGACATTGTTGCCGTCGGGATCGAGGACGAAGGCGCCATAATAGTTCGGATGGTAGTGCGGGCGCAGGCCAGGCCCGCCATTGTCTTTGCCGCCGGCGGCGATTGCCGCGGCGTGAAAGGCATCGACCTCGGCGCGGCTGCGCGCGGTGAAAGCGACATGCTGATGATGCTTCGACTTGTCCTTGCCCGCGTGCAGCCAAAACACCGGCCGGTCGCGGCCGTAGCCGCCGACCTTAGCGCCGCCGGTATATTCCTGCGGCACCATGTAAAGCAGCGAGGCGCCGAGCGGCGCCATCGCCCTGTCGTAAAAAGCCTTCGACGCATCGAAATCCGAAACAGTGATGCCGAGATGATCGATCATGGAACTACCTCCGTTGCTGGCTCGCCTGCCAACACGTCGGCGCCAGTCAGGCCGGCCACGATCACGATGTGCTGGCAGACATTGTCAATATCGCGAACGACGTCGTCGTTCCAAAAGCGCAGGATGGTCCAGCCGCTGGCATTCAAGTACGCGCTTCGTGCCTCGTCACGCTGGACGCTTTCGGGATCCGCGTGCTGGCTGCCGTCAACCTCAATGATCAAGCTGTGTGTCGAGCAAGCAAAGTCGATGATGTAAGGTCCGATCGGCACCTGCCGGCGAAAGCTCATCCCCATCAGCCGATGGGCGCGCAATTCGTTCCAAAGCTTCAACTCGGCATCGGTCATGCAACGGCGCATAGATTTTGCATTCTTTCGCTGACGCGATGGAACGAGGTCGTGACCCATCAAGCACCCTCGCCTTCGCGATTGGCGAAATCATCGACGACAGCCAATCTCCCCCCTTGCGGGGGAGATGTCCGGCAGGACAGAGGGGGGTACTGTCCCTCCGGCCTGTCAACCGATGGCAGCCACGCCCTCAAGCAGGTTCCGGGGTGCGAATGGGTTACGTCGAAAGTCGGCGATCCTTCCCACCCCCCTCTGTCCTGCCGGACATCTCCCCCGCAAGGGGGGAGATCGGCCATCACAAAAGCCTTCGCCAGCCTTGCACACATTTCGACCTCCACCCTCACCGCTTTACCTCCCAGGTGGTGATGCGGGCGCCGGTGACCGGGTCCTTTCCGTCCTTCAATTGCACGCCTTGCGCCAGAAGCTCCTCGCGGATGCGGTCGGCCTCAGCCCAGTTCTTTTCGCGAATAAGACCGAGTCTTTCGTCTATACGCGCTCTGATACGATCCTTGGTGGGACCAACAGAGCCGTATGCATCGAGGGTGTCGTCCTCCTCCTGAATGCTTGCGTGGGCGACGGCCTTCGTCTCAGTCACAGCTGGGACGCCACGTAAGAATTCATCTGGGGTGTGCTGCATAAGACCCAGAAGTTTTAGACCAGCCAAGACTCGGCCCGCATCATCCCCAGCTCCGTACGCAGATGAAGAAGCGGTGCGGAACGCATCGTATGTCTGCAAATCGTCGAGCAGATGCTCCAATATTCGAGGTTCCGGTGTGATTGGGTTCACGGGCCAGATTTCATCAAATCGACGGTAGAGTTTCGTAAGCAGCCTTTCCGCCTCTTCCAGCTTGCGCACGGAAAAGTCGATCGGCTCGCGATAATGCGTCATCAGCATCGCCAGCCTGAGCACCTCGCCCGGCCATTTGCGGCCGCCAAAGGTATCCGTCTCCAGCAATTCTGTGATCGAATAGAAATTGCCCAGGCTCTTGGACATCTTCTGACCTTCGACCTGCAGGAAACCGTTGTGCATCCACACCTTGGCCATCGTTTCGGTGCCGTGGGCGCAACGCGACTGCGCGATCTCGTTCTCGTGGTGCGGAAAGATCAGGTCGAGACCACCGCCATGGATGTCGAACACCTCGCCGAGATAGGCGGCCGACATCGCCGAGCACTCGATGTGCCAGCCCGGCCGACCCCTGCCCCACGGGCTGTCCCAGCCCGGCTCCTCGGGCGAAGACAATTTCCACAGCACGAAATCCTGCGGGTTCTTCTTATGCGCATCGACGGCGACGCGGGCGCCGGCCTGCTGCTCATCGAGATTGCGCTTCGACAATTGCCCATAATCCGGCATGGAAGCGGTGTCGAACAAGACTTCTCCAGCCGCGACATAGGCATGGCCGCGTTCGATCAAGCGTTGAATCAAGAAGATCATGTCGACTTTGCCGTCGGGCCTGGGCTCGACGAACTCGGTGGCGCGCGGCTCGACCGTCGGTTCCAGGCAACCGAGCGCCGCAACGTCCTTGTGGAACTGACCGGCGGTCTTTTCGGTGACCCGCCTGATCGCTTCGTTCAGCGACAGCTTGCCCGATGCAATCTCGCCGCCGAAATCGCGCAGCGCGCGAGCGTTGATCTTGTCGTCGACGTCCGTAATGTTGCGGACGTAAGTGACGTGCGCTTGCCCGTAGAGATGGCGTAGCAAACGGAACAGCACGTCGAAGACGATCACCGGCCGCGCATTGCCGATATGGGCGAAGTCATAGACCGTCGGGCCGCAGACATACATGCGCACGTTGCGCGGATCGATCGGGAAGAAATCCTCCTTGCTCCGCGTTAGCGTGTTGTAGAGGCGCAGGCTCTTCGATGCGTCAGACATACGTGCGTTCCCGGTGCGTTACTTTGGTTGAGCATGATCTTTGGGATCGTGCTCTGGATGAAGCCAGTTACGCCGAGGCGCAAATCGGGCTCCAGCCTGCTGGCCGGGGCGTTTGTCCAATCTTGGAGGAGATGAGGCGAAAACGTCCAGGACCAGCGCGAGGCTAGCCGATAATGCAAATGCCACAAATGGCGAAAGGCGTTTTCATGGCCGGCTTTATCGCCTTGCCCGGTGTTGCCGTCAAGTCGCTACCTTCGCCAAAAATATCGTTGGATCACAGGAAATGCGGCACTGAAACATTTTATTAAACATGTCGGCACTGTCATGAAACATTCGCCGGCTAGATCAGCAAGCGTCACGATTTGGTCGGATTCGGCCAGCAAACGCAGACACGAAGACGTTACTAGGGAAGAGAAGAATGCCCAAGCAGGAACCCAGCCGTGCCAAGCAACCGGCGCTCGCCAGCTATTACCGAGCGATCGGTCCGGCAGCAATCGTCGCCGCTCTTCTGCACACCGCGAAGAAGAAGAAGCCGGCACAGAAGATCGTCTCGCCGCGCGCTGCCTAAGAATGCGGTCGGGTAAAGATTGAGGCGCTCACGGCGAGCCAGTAACAGTAGCTTTTGCTAAAATAAACTCATCTGATTGTCGTTCGCGCCGGAGTTCTGGCGCTTGACCTTCTCGGGCTCAGGCTCGACGACGCCCTTCTCCTGAATCTCCGACCCGGTATTGGCGACCTTATTGACGAGGTCGGAAACCGGGATCGCTTCGAAGAAATTGGGCTGGGCGGGTCTCAGCAGATCGGCCACGTCGCGCGGCTCGAGCGTGCGGCAATCCAGCCAGCGTGCGAAATCCTCGGGATGGATCACTACCGGCATGCGGTCGTGGATATGGGCAGTATCGGCATTGGCGTGGGCGGTCAGAATGGCGCCGGTGTCCATTTCCGAGCCGCTCGGCTCGGCATAGGTCTCAATCAGCCCGGCGAAGGCGACAAGCCCGCCCTGTCTTGGCCGCACCCAATAGGGCTGCCCTCTTCTGCCACCGGTCTGGTGCCATTCGTAGAATCCCGAAGCCGGCACCAGGGCGCGGCGATGGCGCATGGCAGCGCGAAACGACGCCTTTTCCGAAGCCCCCTCGGAACGCGCGTTGAACAGCAGCGGGAAGTTACGCGTATCCTTCACCCAAGCAGGGATCAGGCCCCAGCGCACCAGAATCGAGCGGCGGTCGGGCAGGTTCGAGCCCGGCGCCTGCGTCAATCCGGCGAGCGCCATCAGCACCGGCTGCGTCGGCGCGATATTGTAGCGGGCCGGAAACTCCTCAAGTTCCGCCAGGCCGAGAAAGGCAGCGGTCTGGTCCGGAGTGGCTGTCAAAGCAAAGCGTCCGCACATGAATTCAGCTTTCGATTGGTGGCGTATGAAAGTGGCCATGGAACCTGCCTTTCGCAACCGCTAAAGCTGTTCGCCGACGGTCGGTCCACAACGGGCTGTGCCAATCGAGCGATCCGGAGCCATGGAAGCACGCAAGATCATTCCGGCAGTCTCGGCCTGCGTCGTGCGCGAGAACACGGTGCTGCTGGTCAAGCGGGCCAGGCCGCCCTCGCAAGGCCTCTATGCCTTTCCCGGCGGCAAGGTCGAAGCCGGCGAGACGCTGGAACAGGCAGCACGGCGCGAATTGCTGGAAGAGACCGGATTGCAGGCGTGCAGCTACCGGCCGCTGCGGGAAATCCACATTGACGGCAGCGGGGACGGACATCCGGTCGACTACTGGCTGACGGTGTTTGGGGCCGATTATGCCGGCGGCGAGGCGGTTGCCAGCGACGACGCCGAAACCGCGGCTTTCTATACGCTGGCCGAAATGATGGCGATGCCGCTCGCCGATGCAGTGTTTGAAATTGCCGACGATCTACTCGGTCCCAAAAAAGACGGCGAGACGTGAGCCAGAGAATCGCCTTGCAGGCGACAAATTGTTCCAGCACAAAGCCTCATGAGCCGCACGTCTTCGTTTCTCGCCGCATGCCTCGCCGTCAGTGTGGTTGTCGGTGCGCGCCCGGCGATTGCCGCCGAAGCACCGTTCGAGCCCGGGCTGATGCGGCTGGCGGAAGTGCTCGGCTCGCTGCATTTCCTGCGTAATCTGTGTGGCGAGAAGGGCGATCGGTGGCGAGCCGAGATGGAAAAACTGATCGCATCGGAAAATCCGAACCCGGAGCGGCGCGCCCGCTTCATCGCCAGCTTCAACCGCGGCTACCGGTCATTCGGCGGCACTTATACGCAATGCACCGCCTCGGCGACGGAAGCCATCAGCCGCTACATGAAGGAAGGCGAGACGCTGTCTCGCGACATCGCTTCGCGCTACGGAAACTGACGACGGCAGCCGCTTTCCGGAAAAGCCGCATCAAGGGTCGGCGCCGTCGCGGCGGACGCGTTCGACACTTCCCACTTGCCTCGACTGAGGTCTTGGTGCAAACCTAATGTTGCACTTTTGCAACTATGTTAACGAAACGTTAGCGCGCAGAGGTGAAATTAACTCAAACTGAAGGTTTCCGTCCCCTTGGCCGACCTAATCGGCTAAGTTTGAAACGGATCGGATGCAAGTTTGCTGGACGCGACGGAATTTGTAGACAACGACCAAAAAAATGTCGCATTTACAGATACTTACTTGCGCCTGCGTGTAAAAGGGACAACTCAAGCTTGATCCCTGTCCAACGGATCACCGCTTGAAAGGGTGGACATCGCAATGGAACATGGCGTCAACGACATCGACGCGCTGGTCAGGGAAGAAAAGCGCCTGACTGCCGTGGAAAGCCACAGCGAAGCCTGGGCAGAAGGATTGTCGGCCGGGATCGAGCCGGAAATCATCGCCGAGGCAGCCCTCGAAACGGCATTCGGCGAAATGCTGCGCGCCAATGGCGAGACCTCGGCGCTTGCCCTGCTCGATCGCATGCGTGAAAAGGTGATTGCCGGGGCCTTCGAGCCCGAAAGACTGCGGCACTGATCCCGGTTCTTTGACGACGGCGCGCCGCCGGACATCATGTCCGGGCACATGGATGGGCTGGAACCAGGGAGTAGCAGGCGGTGAATTTTTCGATATCAGGCAAGCCACGCGGCCTGGTCCTCGGCATTTGGCTTACTGCTTCCTGCGCCACAATTCCCCTTGCACTGTTTCTTGCGAGCAGTCCCGCTCACGCCCTCAGCGAGATCAAACGCGAAGACCTGCCCTCGCCGGTCACGCCGCCGCCGGACGGCGACATGTCGCCGTCTGGAAGTACCGTCCCGATGCCCGGCCCACTCGGCACGGTACCACCTCCAGCCCGCCAGCCGACTCCGTCCGAGGAGCCAGAGCAAACCGAACCGAAGGGGCCAACGGACGATGGCGGGATGGCCAATCCGCATGTCGATCCGGACGCGCCTGTGCCCGAAGTCGTCTACGACCTGGCCAAGTTGCCGGAACCGGTCAGGCGCATGCACGATCTGATCGTCGAGGCGTGCAAAAGCGGTGACATCGAAAAGCTTCGGCCGCTGATCGGCACGGGAGACATGATGACCCAATTGTCGCTGGGTGACATCGAGGGCGACCCGATCGCCTTCCTGAAGGGCCTTTCGGGCGATACGGAAGGCCAGGAGATCCTCGCCATCCTGGAAGAGGTGCTCAGTGCCGGTTATGTCCATGTCGATGCCGGCACGCCGCAGGATCTCTATGTCTGGCCCTATTTCTTCGCCCTGCCGCTGGACAAACTCGATGCCAGGCAGCGGGTCGAGCTGTTCAAGATCGTCACCGCCAGCGACTATGACGATATGAAGCAGTTCGGTGCGTACATCTTCTACCGGGTCGGCATCACGCCGACCGGACAATGGACGTTCTTCGTTGCTGGGGATTGAGTGGTTTAGCCTGGCCCTTATGAGGCAGGGAGCTTAGCCCGCCAACGCCTCGCAAAACTCCACCGCCCTGCCCTGGCTCGGCGCGACGATCTCGCCTTCCCACATCACGCGCCGGCCCCGAACGATGGTGCCGACCGGCCAGCCGGTCACCTGCCTGCCGTCATAAGGCGTCCAGCCGGCCTTGGAGCCTTGCTGGGCGTTGGCGATGGTCTCGCGGCGCTTCAGATCGACGATGGTCAGATCGGCATCGTAGCCGGCGGCAATACGGCCTTTCCTGGCGATGCCGAAAATACGCTGCGGGCCGTGGCTGGTCAGGTCGACAAAGCGCTGCAGCGTCAGCCGGCCGGCGTTGACATGGTCCAGCATGACCGGCACCAAAGTCTGCACCCCGGTCATGCCGGACGGCGACGCCGGATAAGGTTTTGCCTTCTCGGCCAGCGTGTGCGGCGCATGGTCGGAGCCGAGGACATCGACAACCCCTTGCGCAATGCCCTGCCAGATCCCCTCGCGATGGCGCGTGGCGCGCACCGGCGGGTTCATCTGGATCAACGTACCGAGCTGCGCATAGTCATCGGCGCTCAGCGTCAAATGATGCGGCGTCGCCTCGCAGGTCGCGACATCCTTGTGCTGTTCGAGGAAGCCTATTTCCTCGGCGGTCGAGATGTGCAGCACATGGATCCGGGCGCGAACCTGGCGCGCGATGCGCACAAGGCGCTCTGTGCAGCGCAATGCAGCGATCTCGTCGCGCCACACCGGATGTGAGGACGGATCGCCACCGATGCGCTCGCCAAGCCGCTCGCGCAGCCGGAACTCGTCCTCTGAATGAAAGGCGACGCGGCGGCGTGTGTTCCTCAGGATCGAGGCAACGCCTTCGTCGTCCTCGACCAGCAGGTCGCCGGTGGACGAGCCCATGAACACTTTTATGCCGGCCGCACCCGGCAGCCGCTCGAGATTGCCAACGTCTTTTGCATTGTCGCGGGTCCCGCCGACCCAGAAGGCAAAGTCGCAATGCATGCGGCCGGTGGCACGCCGCACCTTGTCGACAAGGGTTGCTTCGCTGGTGGTCAGCGGATTGGTGTTCGGCATCTCAAAGACGGCGGTGACGCCGCCAAGCACCGCTGCCCGGGAGCCCGTCTCCAAATCTTCCTTGTGCTCCAGTCCCGGCTCGCGGAAATGCACCTGACTGTCGACGACACCCGGCAGGATATGCAGCCCGTGGCAGTCGATCGTCTCGCCCGCCGATGTCTGGCGGAGGTCGCCGATGGCAGCGATGCGCCCACCATTGATACCGACGTCGCGAAAACCCTCGCCGTCGTGATTGACCACGGTGCCGCCTGTCAGGATGAGATCGTAGAGGGGGGCCATGCGGATCCGGTCTCTTGCGGGGGAAGTGCCAGCGGCTTACGTAATGACCGATAGTTTTGCAAGATCAGGCTCGTTTTCCCACCATGCCCTTTGCCTCGCTCAGAGATCGCGCACTCGTTTCCGTGTCCGGACCGGATGCCGAGCACTTTTTGCAGAACATCCTGACCACCGACCTCGACGCGCTCGGCCGCGGCGAAGCAAAGCCCGGCGCCTTACTGACGCCGCAAGGCAAGATCCTTTTCGACTTCCTGATCTCGCGCGCTGGCGAAAATATTTTCCGGCTCGAATGCCGTGCTGAGACCACCGATGACTTCATGCGCCGGCTGACGCTCTACAAGGTGCGCGCCAAAGTCGAAATTGCCAAGGCAGATCAGTCGATTGTGACCGTCGTATGGGAAAGCCATTCAACTGCCTCGCAATTTGAATCTGCACCGTTTGCCGATGCGCGGTTTGTCGATGCTATCGTCACGCGCTTCTATGGTGGCGCCGCAGACGGCGGCGACCTTGCCGCATGGCAAGCCTTTCGCATCGCCAATGGCATTGCCGAAAGCGGCAGCGACTATCAGCTCGGCGACGCGTTTCCGCATGATGTGCTGCTCGACGAGATCGGCGGCGTCGGCTTCAAGAAAGGCTGCTACGTCGGCCAGGAGGTCGTCTCGCGCATGCAGCATCGCGGCACTGCCAGGCGCCGAGTGTTGATCGTCTCGGCCGAACGCCCCCTGCCCACTTCGCGCGCAGAGTTGGCCGTGGCGGGGCGACCAGTCGGCACGCTTGGCTCTACCGCCGGCACGACAGGCCTTGCCATTGCCCGCATCGACCGGGTCAAGGCAGCGCTCGACGCCGGCCTGCCGATCCTGGCTGGCGACGTCGCCGTGTCGCTCGCCATTCCGTCCTGGGCGAAATTCAGCTTTCCGCAGGAAGCCGTTGGCGCGGAGGACGCCTGATGGCGGCCGACCGCGCCGGGGCGCCGCCGCGTGCCTGGCAACGTATGCTGTCCGGCCGCCGGCTCGACCTGCTCGATCCCTCGCCGCTCGACATCGAGATCTCCGATATTGCCCATGGCCTTGCCCGCGTCGCACGCTGGAACGGCCAGACGAGAGGCGATCACGCCTTTTCGGTCGCCCAGCATTCGCTGCTGGTCGAAACGCTTGTCGGCGAACTGATGCCGGATGCCGACGCTGACGCGCGGTTGGCGGCGCTGCTGCATGACGCGCCGGAATACGTCATCGGCGATATGATTTCGCCGTTCAAATCCGTGATGGGCGGCAGCTACAGGGATTGCGAGATCAGGCTGCAGCGCGCCATCCATTCGCGCTTTTCACTGCCGGCCGAACTCGACGCGGGGCTGCGCAAGGAAATCAAGCGAGCGGATCAGATCGCCGCTTATTTCGAAGCAACGCTGCTTGCGGGTTTTTCGACGGCAGAGGCGACCGAGTTCTTCGGCAGGCCGCGCGGTTTCAACGCCGAGCGCTTCGATGTCACGCCGCGCTCGGTGACCTGGGCACAGAATGCCTTTCTCAAACGGTTTGCGGCGATCGAAAAGTCGCGACGCCAGACTGCCGTTCCAGCCGGCTGAAAACGGTAAATTAACCGGCAGGGACAACAGTGCCGTGGTTAACCATGGTCCATAGGCTTGCCTCATGCCCGTTGCCGGTATCAAGGCTGGTTCATCCGTGCGCCGACGGAGGGTCAAAGGCGTTGGTCTGCCGCGACGGATCGAAGACGAGCTGCGCGAACAGAACGAGCGTTTTTCGGCAGCGATCGAGAACATGTCGCATGGCCTGTGCATGTTCGATGCCGATGAACGGATGATCATCTGCAACAGGAACTACATCAGCATCTTTCGCCTCGACGCCGAAGTGGTGCGGCCCGGCATCCGGTTTTTCGACATCCTCCAGCACAGCGTGGATATCGGCATCGCCTCGCAAACCGCCGAGCAACTCTATGCCATCCGCAAGCCCTATATCGACCAGGCAAAACCTTCCACCTATGAGGAAACGCTTGCAGACGGGCGCATCGTCAACATTTCGCATCGGCCGCTGGCGTCAGGTGGCTGGGTCTCGATCTACGAGGACATAACCGAGCAACGGCGCGCCGAGCAGGAGTTGAAGGAGCAGCACCGCCGTTTTGACGCAGCACTTGCCAACATGTCGCAAGGCCTTTTGATGTACGATGCGGACGGCAAGCTGATCGTCCGCAACGAACGTTTCCTGGAACTTTATCATGTCAGGCCCGCCGACTTCCCGCTTGGCATGAGCCACCGTGATGCGTTCAAGCGGCTGCTGGAACTGGGCATTTATACAAAGCTCGACCCCGACAGCGAAATCTCGCAAATCGAAGCCTGCCTGCGGGCGGGGAAAACACACATAACGCATCGTCATCTCGCCGACGGCAGGACGCTGCTGGTTGCGCGCCGGCCGATGAGCGGCGGCGGCTGGGTCGCGACGTTCGACGATGTCACCGAGCGCAGGCGTGTGGAAGAGCGCATGACCCATCTTGCGCACCACGACACACTGACCAACCTGCCCAATCGCTCGATGCTTCGCGAACGGCTCGACCAAGCCCTGAGCGAGACGAGAGACGGATCGCTGGCGATATTCTCGCTCGACCTCGATCACTTCAAGGCAGTCAATGATACTTGGGGTCACCCCGCCGGCGACTGGCTGCTGAAATGCGTGGCCGAACGGCTGCAACGGTGCCTGCGCAATGAAACGGACGTTGTCTCCCGCTTCGGCGGCGACGAATTCGTCATAATCCTGTTCAATCTCAAAAGCCCGGGCGACGCGGAAAAGCTGGCCAAACGCATAGTCGAGATCATCGGAAAGCCGTTTCGCGACAAGAGACACGACATGCGTGTCGGCATCAGTCTCGGCATCGCGCTGTTTCCGAATGACGGCAAGGACGCCGAGACTTTGCTGAAAAATGCCGATATGGCGCTCTATCGGGCAAAGAGCGAAGGGCGCAACCTCTACCGCTTCTTCGAACCGGCCATGGACGCGATGGTGCGGGCACGCCGGGCGCTCGAAATCGATCTCAGGGCAGCGCTGTCGCGCCGCGAATTCGAGCTGGATTTCCAGCCGATCATGAACATCGCCTCCGGCGAAATCGTCGGCGCCGAAGCCTTGATGCGCTGGCGATCGCCGGTGCGCGGCCTGGTGCGGCCGGACGACTTCATTCCGGCCGCCGAGGAGACCGGGCTGATCGTGCCGCTTGGAGAATGGGCGCTGCGAAAAGCCTGCACGGCCGCGGCCGGCTGGGCGGCTTGGCGCATCGCAGTCAATGTCTCCGCCGTGCAGATCAAAAGCGGTACCTTTGCCCGCAGCGTCATTTCGGCACTGGCGTTCTCGGGCGTGCCGGCCAACCGACTTGAACTGGAAATCACCGAAACGGTGCTGATGGACGAGAGCGATCTGGTGCTCAAGACACTCAGGCAGCTACGCGATCTGGGCGTCCGCATCGCGCTGGACGATTTCGGCACCGGCTATTCCTCGCTGGGCTACCTCAGGCGCTTTCCCGTCGACAAGATAAAGATCGATCGCTCGTTCACCCGTGACATCGACAGTCGCGATACCGCGGCGATCGTGCGCACCATCATCGGGCTTGGCGCACAACTGGGCATCACCGTCACCGCCGAAGGTGTCGAGACCGAAGCGCAGCTTGAATTCCTGCAAAAGGAGGGTTGTGTCGAGGCCCAGGGCTATTTGATCGGGGTGCCGTCAAAGGCGTCGGACATCAATCGGCTGCTGAAGTCGAGCGCGACGATCCGGCAGTCCGGCTAAGTGCGACAGTCTCGCGGAAGCGCGGGCAACCGGCTTAGATCTCCTTGAGATGACGCTCGATTCGCGTGTTAATTCCTTGATAGAGAAGGCGGCATTCAGGTGTGGCGAACCAGGAGGTTTTCTTGCCGGGTCAGAGGTGCCCGCTCAAAGCCTCAACCATATCCTTGTTCGTCGCCACAGGAACAATCTCGAATTCGACCAGATCGGCCCATTCGATGACCCACCGCTGCAGGAGCGTGATGTCATCGGCCTCCACCAGCAGGAAGCAGCGGCTCATATCCGCTGCGATCCAGCTGTGGTGCACGAGAAGCGCGTCCGGCTTCAGGCGGCCCTGGTCGCGGAAACGGCGGTAGATCTCCTTGCGGTCGCAGCCGCGAAAATCCTCGATCACGAAGAACAGCATCTTTTCCCCTCAATCGGATATCATCGGCCCGGCCGGTCCAGCCGCTCCAGGAACCACTGCGTCAGCCGCACCCAGACCTCGTCTTTTTCGCCGGAGTCTTCCCAGCCGTGGTCGAGGTTGGGGTTGTCGTTGACCTCGATGACGAAGACGCCGTCCCTGGTTTCCTTGAGGTCGACGCCGTAGAGGCCGTCGCCGATGCAACGCGCCGCGCTCACCGCCGTCTCGACGACATGGGCCGGCGCTTCCTTAAGGGTGAAGGTCTTGATGCCGCCCTGGTCGGGCTTGCCGTTGGCCTTGTGATTGACGATCTGCCAATGTTTCTTGGCCATCAGATAATGGACGGCAAACAACGGCTGGCCGCCGAGGACGCCGACGCGCCAGTCATATTCCGTCGGAATGAATTTTTGCGCGATCAGGAGGTCGGAATCCTCCAGCCATTCGGTTGCGAGCGTCTTCAGCTCGTCGAAGGTGCCGCATTTCTTGACGCCGCGCGAAAACGAGGAGTCCGGGATCTTCAGCACCAGGGGGAAGCCCAGCGTCTGCGCCGCAAGTTCCAAGTCCGAGGTACCGGCTATCATCACCGTCGGCGGCACCGGTACCTTGTTGTAGGTCATCAGCTCGTTGAGATAGACCTTGTTGGTGCAGCGGATCATCGACAGCGGATCGTCGATGACTGGCATGCCTTCCTGCTGGGCGCGGCGGGCAAAGCGGTAGGTGTGGTTGGAGATCGAAGTGGTCTCGCGGATGAACAGCGCGTCGTAGTTGGCGAGCTTGGCCAGATCCCGTTTGGTGATCGGCTCGATTTCGACGCCCATCTTTTCAGCGATCTTGGCCCAGTGGCGCAGCGACGAAATCTCCGACGGTGGCAGTTCCTCATGCGGATCGACCAGAGTGGCGAAAGTGTAGCGCGCCGGCGTGCGGCCCTTGGTGTCGCGCCACTCGCGGTTGGTGTAGGTCTCCAGGCACTGGAGAAAGTGCGTTTCCTCGTCCTCGGTCATCCTGGCCAGGGGATGGAAGCCGATCTTGCGGATCGAGGCCCATTCGGCGCTGTCCCTGATGTGGACTTCGAGCGCCGGGGCACGGAACCAGTCGAACAGCAGCTTGGCGAAGCGGTCCCAGATCCTGGATGGTCCGATGCCGAAGAAGATGCAGACCTTCTGGGGAAAAGCGCCACCCAGATCCTTGCGGCACTTGTTGAGTGCGAGTTCGAGTTCCGGCAACGCGTGCTCATAGAGCTTGCGCTCCGACAGGTCGATCATCGTTTCGACCGTCGGGATGACCTTATGGCCGCGCGAACCAGCAAGCAGCGACGCGTAATAGCCGCGGCTCTGGTAGCCGTAATTGTTCGACAGGTTGATGACCTTCGGCCGCTGACCGCGAAACAGTGCCGGATGGGCAAGGTAGTCGCGATTGGTGATGATCTTGTGCGGCGTCGCCACTTGGTCGAGATCGTTCTGCCGGCCGGTAAGGATGACCCAGGTCATTGGCTATCGCGCTTTCCGAGAGTGATGGCGGCGCGCAATCCGTCGCGGCCGAATTGCGCCATGTTCATGAAGATGCCGTAAGGCACGGGAATGTTGGCAGCATCGAGGATCGTCTCCTGCCGCTCGTCCTCGACCCAGGGGTCGTGGATCAGGATATGATCGCCGTCGTCACCGATGGCCAATACCCAGTGCGGAACCTTCTTGCCGAACATCAGGAAGCCGCTGATCAGGACCAGCACCAGTTTTCCCTCTGCGATCGCGGTGCGAATGTCGTCAAGCCCGAATGAACGGTAATTCACCGGGATGCTGTAAAGTTCCGCGCGGCGGCGAAAGTCGACCTGCGCCAGCTCCATGACGCGGCGCTTGTCCTCGCTGCGCACCGACTGCAGGAACAGCGCGCCGTAGAAGGAGACATAGATCTCAGCAGCAAGCCCGCTCTCATAGCCGGCGACGGCAAGCCCGAACGGTTCGCAGCCGCCCGGCCCCGACATCATGAAAACGGTCGTCGCCTCACGCCACAGCCTGATTTCCATCACCGGATCCGGCACGAATCCGGGGCCGAAGTAAGCCATCGCCATCATCAGGCAGCATGGTCCGCAAGTGAATTCGCAAGTTTGCTGATAAAACGGCACTTCGGTGGCCACCGGAATGTCGCCGCGCAAAGTCTTTTCATAGCGCAGCGCCGTGGCGCCATCCTCGTAATAGTCCGGCTCGCGGCCGATCTTGCGATAGCCGCTCTGCTCGTAGATCTGGATCGCGCGCGGGTTGTCCTCGCGGACTTCCAAACGAAGCATCATCCGGCCGTGCTCGAAAGCGGCGGCCTCGGCCTCTTCCAGCAGCAGCCGGCCAACGCCACGGCCGCCGAAAAATGGACCAACGGCGATCGAATAAAGCCTCGCGACGCCGCTGCCCTTGCGAAACAGCACGACTGCATAGCCGGCGATGCGGCCATCGCTTTCGCCAACCAGCAGCTCGGCGGTGTCGCGTTCGATCAGTTGGCGAAAGGAGCGGCGAGAAATGCGATCGCTCGAGAAAACGGCTTTTTCGATGGCGGCGAGGTCATCGACGTCGGACGCGCGGGCCTTGCGAATCTCGGCAGGCATGCGGGCTCAGAAAACCTCGATTGGGTTGTGGAAACGGCCCTAGTCTAAACATCGGTCACACCAGCCGAAGTGCCAGCATTAAGCAAGCGCTATCGCACCTCGATTAGGGCCGAATTGTGACAGTTTTGACTGCAGGCAGGTCGCGCAAAGGCTTTGAACGACCTCCGTGTTTAGGCATCGGCGCGGCTTCGGAAGAGCGAGAGCCTGCTCAGCTTTGCAAGCCCGCCAAAAGCTGGCCATAGGCGCTCTTGGCCACTGCGGCCAGTTGCTCGCGCGGCAGCGAGCCGACGACGGCGCAGCCATAACCCTTGTCCAGCCAATAGACGGCCTCAGGACCATCGTCCTCCCCATAGGTGCCCTTGGCCTTGGCTGCCGATTCGGCGGTGACGAAGAGCGATATGCGCTCGCCCTTGACGTCCTCGTAAAGCAGCATCGCGGCCTTGCCCTGGCCGGCGGGCAGCAGCCGGCCACCGACCAGTTGGAATCCTTGCGCCGCCAGATCCGGCGCGACGAGCTTCAGACCCACCTGGTTCGACAACCAACTCTGCAAATGATCCTTGTCGCTTGCCGGCACTTCCACCGCATGCCGCGTTTCGGCGGCATAGATGACGTGGGCGGCGATCGCCTCTTCGGCAAGCTGGTCCTCGGCGGTATTTTCCAGGCCGAGGCCGCCGATGCCGGCAAGGTAACCGCCAGCACCGCCAATCGCCAGGATGGCGGCAGCGGCGGCCGCAAGCCACCAACGCGAGCGCGACGGCGATACTCTGGCCACCGGCGCCTCGCCAAGCACCACCTTGCTCAACCGCACCGGCACGGGTTCGTCCAGCACGCCATTAAAGGCTGCGCGCAACGCTTCCCGGTCGGCGGCGTAGCGTGCGCTCTTGGCCTTCATCTCGGCATTGGCCTCGAGCCATACCTCATAGGCCGTCCGCTCGTCGCCCGGCAATTCGCCATCGAGAGCCATGTGGATGTCGCGTTCGGAGAAATCGCGCCGGCTCATTTCTCAACGATCCTTATCGAGCGGCGGCGCGCGGTATCATCCAGCAGCGCTCGCAGTTCGTCACGCCCGCGCGCGATGCGCGACATCAAAGTGCCGGCGGGCACTCCAAGGATGTTGGCGGCTTCGGCATAGGAAAACCCTTCGATGGCGACCATCACAAGTGCCGCGCGCCGGTCAGGGCTGATCGCCTGCAGCGCGTCGACGATCTCGCGCGAGGCGATGCTCTCGACCTGCTCGGCGGGTGCTGCCTGCGCCTCGCTTGTCTCGAGCGGCAGCATCGCCGCCTCGCCGCGCCGGTTCACCTTGCGCATCTGGTCGATGAACAAATGGTGCATGATCGTAAACAGCCACCTCCTGGGGCTTTCTCCTGTCTGCCAATTGTCGAGCCGCACAAGCGCCCGCTCGAGACAATCCTGGACGAGATCGTCGGCGGAATCGCGGTCGCGCAACAGCGAGCGTGCATAGCGGCGCAGACGCGGTATTTCACCCAGGATTGCTGCCTTCTTTTCGTCCATGACCGCTGGTTCTGGAGCCCCTGTCCGTGGTGATTGAACGCGCCTTTGCAGCGCGGCGCAAGCGGCCAGCGCGAAGCGGTCGGCCGCCCCGGTCACCCAAGCAACTGAATAACGCTGCCAGTGGCAGGTTTATTCCCGGCCAAATTGAAATCGTCAGCTATTGCTCGTCTCAAGCTTTGCTTTCGCCGCCCTTGTCAGCAAACGCTGATAGAACAGGCCGATGCCGATGAGCACCGCCCCGAGGCCGATGAAGGACAGCGCCCGCAGCACCCCTTCCAGTTCCGACATGTCGAAGATGAAGACTTTGAGCACGGCGATCGAGATCAGCGCCGCCGACGCTATGCGCAGCACCTGGGACTTCAGCCAGACACCGGCGGTGAGCAGCACCACGCCGATGACCAACCACAGTGCCGAATAGGTATAGGTCTCAAGCTGGCCGAGACCGCTCCACAGTCCGATGAACTCACCCTTGAACAGGCGCCTGACCGACAGCGTGGCATAGGCAAAAGCGAGCACCGCCGCCACCACCGCCAGCATCGCCGCATACCATTCCGGCCGCTTGTCACGGGAATAGAGTGCCAGTGCGCCTGCCGCGACCGCCGGCAAGAGGTAGGCGAGGAACAGAAGGTTGAACACCGGAATGCTGCCGGTCGATTCATCCGTCAGCAACGGGTTCAACGCCAGAAAATGCTGGAGGACGATGAAGGCGACCGAGACCACGCCCGCTGCAATCGAGCCGTAACGCAGCACCTGACTTGGCGAGCGCATGTCGATAGCGACCAGGATGGCACCGGCACCGATGGCGATCAGCGTGTAGATCGCCTGTTCGGCCAGCGTCGCAGCAGCCGTATCGATGACGCCGCCATGCATGGCATGGCGCACCAGCATGGCGACGGTGAGCAGGCAAAACAGCGCGGCGCCGGCCTCCATGGCAAGGCGCGGTCGGCCATTGGTAGTTCGGGCAAGCTGCCAGGCGGCAAAGCCGAAAGCGAGCGCCGGCACGCCATATCCAAGCAGCAGCCAGTTGAACACCGGCGTCTTCGACAGGAACTCGGCACCGACGATGGTCGGGTCGAAGGCAGCGCGACCAAGCACTGCAATCACCGCACCAACGGAAATCCAGCCAAGCACCGGATAGCTACGCCAGCGCGTCGCCAGCGCCGGCACGGCGGCGGCTGCTCCGAGCAGGATGGTTGTCCAGCCGGAACCAAAGGCCATGTGCAGCATCAGCAGGCCGGCAATCGCCGCGCCGCCGAGCGCGAAGGAGACGGCAGCGCCGCCGGTCAGCGGCGGCGCTTCGCCGCGCGCTATCCATTCGCCGCCGGCGACGAAGACGCCGACCAAAACGGCTGCGACCGCCGCATAAGCAAGGTCACGGTCGAGATTGCCGAAGGTAGACCAGAGCGCCAGCAGGATGACCAGTGGCGCGACAGCGCTCCAGGCCGCCCATGTGGCGGCGCGCAGCCAGCCATGGGCCGCAAAACGGCGCGCTGCCCAAAAGCCGAGGCCGATGAAGACCAGGCCGAGAACGATGCCGACCCTGAGCATCAAGGCATCGGACGCCACAACCGGCATGCCGTCGACGCCAAGAGCGCCGCCCGAAAAATCGGAAGCGATCGTGGTCGGCGGAATGATACCGAGATAGACCAGTACCGTCGCCAGCCCGGCGGCGTGCAGCAATGCCAGCGCCCGCGGCCGATAGAGCGCCACCGCCACCAGGGCTGCGACAAGGGCGGCACCCGGTAATGCACCGCGGATGGCGGCGAAGGCCGGATCGACGAACAGGGCCAGCGCCGAAAGCCCGACGAAGAAGCCCGGCGCGATCGAGGGCCAATCGAAGCCGCTGCCGGCGACCGCTTCGTCGCGGCGGCCAAGCCAGACGAAGGCGAGCACGGCCAGTGTCACCCCGTCGATAAAAAGGATGACGGAAAGGTTCGTCCCCGGCGCTTCGGTCATGTAGAAGATGGTCCAAATGCCGGTGGCGACGAAGGCAGCGGCCATCAAAAGCCTCCAGTCGCGGATACGGGCGATGACGCCGGTGGCGACGAGCACGATCGCCAGATAGCCGAACAGCGCCCACGGATTGGGCGCCTGCGAGGCGACCAGCAGCGGCGTCACCATGGCACCGAGCAGGCCGACGCCGGCCAGCGCCTGACCGTGGACCAGGCTTGCCGCGATCGTCGCCACCCCGATGGCGCCGAGCAGCGTGAAAGCGAGCGTCGAGCCGATGAAGCCGTAAATGCTGTACGCGGCGTAGACAGTACCGAACAAGATGAAGGCGCCGGCCGCCGTCAGGATTGCCGGGATATAGGCACCGGCGGCACCTTGCACCGGCACCCTGAAGCCGGTGCGCCGGATGAACTCGCCGCCGGCGACCAGCACCAGCCCGAGTGCCGCCGCCATGGCGAGCCGCACGCGCGGCCCGAAAATGCCGGCCTCGATGGTGTAGCGGATCAGGAACAGGCCGCCCAGCGCCAGCGCGATGCCGCCGACCCAGACCGCCCAGCGAGTACCGAGAGCCGTTTCGACGTCGGACTGGCGAGCTGGCTTCGCCGCGGCCGCCGGTTGCGCCGACTCCGGCGCGGATGGCGCCGCGGTATCGGCCTCGGCCTCTGTGGCTGATGCGAGGGATGCGGTCCCTGGCGATGCCAGGTCGGCTGCGGCCGCAAGCGGTATTGCGGCATCCGCCGGTTTGCTGTCGTTTGCTGCCGGTTCCTTGGCTTGCGGCGGCAGCGCAGGCATGCCCGAAAGCACAAGGCTGCGCAAGGCGCCAAGCTCGCGCTCGATCAGGCCGATACGGCTCTGCTGGCGTGAAATGATGACGAACAGCGCGATGATGGCGACGAGGCCAATCAGGCTTTCAAACATGGCGGTTCCCCCAAACCAGGCCAGTTGTCACTGACATTCAATGTTCAGTGACATTCAAATGCGGCGGCCAAACGGCCGGTCCATTCAACGTGCCACCAGATTGGCCGCCGGACAGATCGAGCATGTTTCAGTGCCGAAAGCCAGCAGCTTGCCGTTGACATCCTTCAGCGCCGCTTCCGAAACCGCCAGCGTGCCGCCCTTGTGCCAAGGCCGAGCGGCGAAACGTTGCCGGGATAAGGTTCAACGTCGCTCATCTGGTGGTCTCCCCGGCGGTTTCTGCGGCGCTCGCCTTGCCGGATTCATGGCCGGGTGAATGATGCCTGCGCAAGGCGGCGAGAAACCCGGCGCGGGCGCCGGGAGGCTCGATGCCGCGCGGTTCGTAGACATGGCGGGTCAAAAAGAAGCCGGTCAGCCGGAAGGCGTCCTCGATCGCCGCCGGATCGGCGCGTAGCCCGGAGCCGCGCTGCAGGAAGGCAGGCAGCACCAGCATCTTGTCGCGCCAGGGCGCGCCCGCCGCCCGCGACACGGCGCGGCCGGATTTCGGCGAGACATAGGCAAGGTCCTGCCTGGTGCCGGTCGCCGCACACTGGCTGAGATCGAGGCCGAAACCGAGTTCGTCGAGGACCAGCAGCTCGAAGCGGGCCACCAGCTCGCCGGCGGCATCGGCATCGCCGAGATGAGCGATCATCACCGCAAGCGTCTCGTAAAGGCCGCCATGGGCGTCACGCTCGGGCAGAAGACGCAAATGCGCGGCCATCGTCTGCAGGCCGTAGACGGCAACGGCGCTGTCCATCAGCCGGGCGGCGTTCATCTCGATCGCCTCGACCTGGAAGGTGCCGAGATGCTCGTCGAGCCGCGCCCGCCACAACAGGTCGACGCGATTGCCGGGCTGCAAGACCGGCTGCTGTTTGCGCGAACGGCCGCCGCGCACGAGGCCGAGATGGCGGCCATGCACGCGCGTCATCACCTCGAGAATGGCGCTGGTTTCGCCATGCTTGCGGGTGCCCAGAATGATTCCCTCGTCGCGCCATTCCATGACGAGAGCTTGTCACCGGTTGGATGGCGAAATCAAGATTAGGTCGTCAGATGCCCGAATCGTCCTGCCAGAAAACAGAACGGCCCGCAGCATTTGCACCGCGGGCCGCCTGTCAAATCTTCAGCTGATCAGAACGAGCGCTGGAAGCGGAGAATGCCGCCGACGCTGCTCTTCTTGTTGGCCTTGGTCCAGTTGTTGAAGTCTGCGTCTTCGAACTTTCCAGCATTGAGGTAATCGACTTCAGCCGTGACCGTTAAGCCGGGCACAACGGTATAAGCAACGTTAGCGGCGATGCCGAGGTTCTTCCAGTCGTCGTAAGAGACCTGGGCGTTGAACGAAGTCTTTTCGTTGAACTTGTAGGTGCCGCCGCCCCAGACTGCCCAATTGCCGCCCCACTGCTTGTAGAAGCCACGACCGCTCGCATCAATGGCGTTGCCTGCATTGTCGTTGAGGTTGTCGTCCGTGCCGTAACCACCCATGATGAACAGCGACAGTTCGTCGGTGGCCTTTACGTCCAAACGAACTTTGCCGGCCACTTCCTCGTAATTGCTGTCATAAGCGACGACGCCGGTGATCGCACCCCAGTCGCCCTTGTACTTCAAGCCGCCGACGACATGCGGAATATAGCTGTCGATGGTGCCGACGCTGCCGGCGCCTTCTTCGAGCGAGACCAACCCCGAGAAGCCGTTGCCCGCGTCGAAGTAATACTGAACGACGTTGCTCTCCTGGCCGCCATACGGAATCAGCGTATCCTGGATGACGGCGCCGGCATAACCGATGAACGTATCGAAAGCCGTATCGTCCTTGCCGACACGCAGGCCGCCGAGCTGAATCCAGGCGTAACGCAGCGAAAGAGACTTGTTGCGGCCCTGCCAGTCGTTGGCATTGGAGGCTTTTTGATTAAGGTAGTCGCCGCTGCTGTTGCCGAAGTTGAAGCGGGTCTCGGTGTAGGTCTTAAGCGTACCGAGCTCAGTCTCCTGACCGGTCCAGGTCTTCAGCGTAAAGCGGGCGTTCTTGTAGTAGGTCGAATGAGTGTCGTCGCCTTGATGGTCAGGGACATGGTTGACGCCATCGAGCGAGCCGGCATCGCCGACGCCGATATCATAGCGGACATAGCCGCCGATGCGCAGGCAGGTCTCGGTGCCCGGGATATAGAAGTAGCCGGCGCCGTAGACGTCGCAAATTTTGACGTATTCTGCCGGTTCCGGCTCGGCGACGACAACGGCGTCGGCGGCGCGCGCACCGGAGACCGCGACGAATGCCGCGGCTGAGCCGAGAAGAAGGCTCTTGATATTCATTTTCTGACCTCTCCAGTCAAAGTTAAAATGGCTTGGATTCATGGTTGAACGGCTGAACGCCTCACCCACGTCGAAAAAGGCGCGCACCGCACCCCCTCTTCAGGCGGCGAACATACTCATCTTCATTCCAGTCTCAATGACGATTCCAAAAATAATCGATGTTTGCACAACAGAATAAATCAATGTTGCACAAATATCACTTCATATTTTCTTCACATTTCCCTCAGCACAAACGAGACATTTGTCACAATTATACGAAAATATACTTATGCCGTTAGCCGGCAAATCGATCGAAAATCCGACAGACATTCCTTTTACGTGTTCTTTTTTGGAATAGACTTCTAATGTTTGGCAGCTAGATCAAGCCAACTTCGCCATCGCTGCGTTCTGTGCGGCAAGAACGACTTCCGACACCAGATCCTGTTTGAGCAGTTCAATGGGAATACGTCCGGCGAGGCCGGGCGCGGGGCCGATCAGCCACGCCCAGGCACGCCGCGGATCGGGCATCGCGGACAACACTTCCTTGATACCCGGAGCCGGCCTGCCGTCGACGAACTGCGCCAGCGGAAACACATGTTTGCGGCCACCGGTGCGCAACGCAACAACCGTGCCGCTCCGCTGCCAGCGATGCAGGGTCGAGCGCGATATGTCGAGATTTTGCTGCAGGAACGTCGACCCGGCGACCCGACCCGGCCCAGTCCTCGACCCGCATCGCGTCGAGGTCGCCGCTTCCAGGCGGCTGGACGTCCGTCCTTTGGCCTCCGTGCGCGCTCGACAGACGCGTCCGGGCACTGCGTTCCGCAGCTTCGGCAGCCAATATCCGCACGAACTGCGACGCGATGGCGGGCAATGTCTCCTGCATGGTGTCGATCGCCCTGATGTCGTTCGGCGCAAGCAGGGCGACGGCGGCGGCAACGGCGGCGGCGACCTTACCTGCTGCTACGATCGCATCGCTGTTCGCGACCTTGCCTTGCCGCGCCAGCACGCGCTCGATCTCAACGGCGACGGCATTTGCAAACTCGGTCTGACGGATGGGGTCGATGCGATTCCAAGTCCCGGTCATGTCCTGATCTGGCTGTTTGCCTGCCGGTCCCGGTTTGCTCGGAAGCGGGTCTTCGCACAGCCTATAGGCAGGGTGTATGACGGAGAGACGACGAACGGGAACGCTGGACGACCGCCGTGTCGGCAGGCGTTCCAACCGGTCTGACTGGCCGGTTCTGCATGAAATATCGGAAATTTCTCAGAACCCGCTCAGGATTTCGGGTAGCGCGGCTGCCAATAAGAAACGGGTCGACCGAGGTGGTCGGCGCATAGCCTCCCGGAATGTTTCGGCCGGCTGTTCAAGATGTAAGTCGACCGATTGGGCAGCCCGGCGACCTCTCATTGTCATCTGCCCGTGAGAGGCCCGACATGACTTCTTTCCTGCGCCTGGTGCGGCAGCATCAGTTGGCTGCCTTCTTTTCGTTGACGCTTGCCCTGACCTGGTTTGCCTTCATCCCATTCTACCTGTCGAATGGCGATAGCATTCCCTGGTTTACCTTCGGCCCGATGGTGTCCGGATTCGTCATCGCCGCTCTTTCCGGAGGCTGGGCTTCGGTCAAGGCCATTCTCGCTTCCATGGTGAAGTGGCGGGTATCTCCGCTATGGTATCTGGTGGCATTCGGCCTGCCATTGAGCACGCAGCTTGCCTCGATCCTGGTCAATCCGCTGTTCGGCTCGGCGACGCCGGCCTGGGGCAACATTCCAGCCGTCACTGAGATACTGCCGATCATCGCGCTCTATGCGGTCTTCAGCGGCCCGCTTGGCGAAGAGCCGGGATGGCGCGGCTTTGCGACACCGCGTCTGTTGGCCAAGCATTCGGCGCTGGCCGGAAGCCTGATCCTCGGCGCGATCTGGGCGATCTGGCATTTTCCGCTCGGCCTGGTCGGCGATCTCAGCCTCTATGGCACGATCAACGTCGTGCTGGCGGCAGTGGTGTTCACCTGGCTCTATCAGAACACCGGCAGTGTGCTTCTCGCCATTCTGATGCATGTCACCCATCAGAACAGCGTGCGCTTCCTGGGCAAGGCGTTCATCGACGCCGACCATGTGCAGCAGCAATGGATCGGTGTTGCGATCTGGGCGGTGGCTGCGATCGCGATCGTTGCCGTCTACGGCACCGAGAGCTTCGTCCGCAGGCCGGCAACGCAGCCCGCCCTTGCTGGCGCCGTCTAATTTGCGGCGTCCAAATCCAAAGCGCCGCTTTCGGCGGCGACAGACCTTGACCTAGCCCTCCAGCCGTAGGCCAATACAGGCACGGCTTCAGGGAGCGGCCGTTTCGATGGCGGGTTCGGCCACTGACCAGGTTTTTCAGTTTGGCGGTTTCACGCTCGATCTGGGCAAAGGTACGCTTGGCCGGGCCGAACAGCCGGCCTTCCTGCGGCCGAAAGCCTACGCATTGCTGACGCATCTCGCCCGCCATATCGGCCGTGTGGTGCCGAAGTCGGAATTGATGGATGCGGTCTGGCCGGGTGTTTTCGTCACCGAGGATTCGCTGACGCAGTCGATTCGCGAGATCCGCAAGGTGCTCGGCGAGGAAACGATACGGACCGTATCGAAGCGCGGCTACATGCTGATCCCTGAGCCGGTGCCCGAACCCGGCGCCCAGCCGATCGTGGCGGTGCTCAGATTCCGCAATGACGGCGCCGATCCGGCCGACGAAGCGATCGTCGATGGTATTGCCGAAGACATTATCAATGGCCTCGCCCGCTTCGGCACGTTGACGGTGCTGGCGCGCAACTCGAGCTTCTCGTTTGCCTCCTATTCGCCTGGCGAATGGCCTGTGGTGCGTTCGTGCATCGGCGCCGACTATGTCGTCGAGGGCTCGGTGCGGCGGCAGGCAGACAGCATCGTCTGTGCGGTCAATCTCGTTGACGCAGCCAGCGCTTCCCAGCTCTGGGGCGATCGCTACCAGGCCGATTACGCCGGGCTGTCCGCGATCCAGCAGGAGATCGTCGAAAAGATCGTCGGCCGGCTGGTGGTTCGGGTGAACAATGCCGGCCTGCAACGTGCCTCGCGGCAGCCGGTAGCCAGCCTCGCCGCCCATGAACTGGTGCTGCGCGGCGTCGCCTTGCTGCGCGATCCGGCGCAAAGCGAACTGAAACAAGCAGCAGCGTTTTTCGAGGCTGCTATCGTCAGGGACCCGGCCTATGGCCTCGCCTACACCTATCTGGCGCTGTCGCATGTGCTTAACAGCGAATTCGGACCGAGCAGCGACGCCGTGCTGACGAAGGCCCGCGACCTGGCCGACCGGGGCATCGCATTGTCGCCGGACCAGGCAACGGCACACCGCATCCAGTCGCTGGTGCGGCTCAATATGCGCGACCACGAGGCGGCCGAGCATCATTTGCGCATCGCGCTCGAGCTCAATCCGGGCGACGCAGACTGTATCGAGCAGATGGGGCATCTGTTGACGATGCGCGGCCGGCCGCTCGACGCGCTCGCCTGGCTGGCGCGCGCCATCCGCATCAACCCGCTGCATCCTCACTGGTATCAGTACGATCGCGCGCTCGCGCTATACATGCTGGGCGAATACCGCACGGCTGCCGAGGTGCTGGAGTTGGCGACGCGACCGACGCCGTGGATCCGCACCCGGCTTGCCGCCTGTTACGCTCAGTTCGGCGACATGCAAGCGGCAAGGCGCCAGGCTGCGCTGATCAACGCCGACGGCTCCGATTTCTCACCGCTCGACTATGCAAGAACGGGCATCCCGTTCGAAAACGCGTCCGACGCCGAGCATCTTGCCAACGGTGTGTCGTTGGCACTTGGGGACCGCTCAGAATCCTGAGACGACCAACAGACAGCTCGACCGATCGGCCAAATCTTTGGATAGCTCAGTGCGGAAATTCGAGCCCCATCTCGCGGTAGCGCTCGGGATCGTCGCCCCAGTTCTCGCGCACCTTGACGAACAGGAAGAGGTGCACCTTCTGCTCGAGGATGCCTGCGATCTCCATACGCGCGGCCTGGCCGATGGCGCGGATCGTCTCGCCCTTATGGCCGAGCACGATCTTCTTCTGGCTGTCGCGCTCGACATAGATTGTCTGGTCGATGCGCACCGACCCGTCCTTCTTCTCTTCCCATTTCTCTGTCTCGATGTGGGAGGAATAAGGCAGTTCCTGATGCAGCCTGAGATAGAGCTTTTCGCGGGTGATCTCGGCTGCGAGCTGGCGCATCGGAAGGTCGGAGATCTGGTCTTCAGGGTAGTACCAGGGTCCGGCCGGCAGGGTCTCGGCGAGATAGTCGAGCAGGTCCTTGCAGCCGGACCCCGTCAGCGCCGAAACCATGAAGGTGCGCTTGAACGGCACCCTTTCGTTGGCTGCCGCCGACAATGCAAGCAACGTCTCGTGCTTGACCCGATCGACCTTGTTGAGGATCAACACCATCGGCTGCCGGACATCCTTCAGCCGCTCGAGGATGGCATCTGCATCGCCCCGGATGCCGCGCTCGGCATCGATCAAGAGCAGCACGATATCGGCGTCCTTGGCACCGCCCCAGGCTGTGGTCACCATCGCGGTGTCCAGCCGGCGCTTCGGCTTGAATATGCCCGGCGTGTCGACGAAGACGATTTGCGCGTTGTTGTGGGTGGCAATGCCGCGCACGATGGCGCGCGTGGTCTGCACCTTGTGTGTCACGATCGACACCTTGGCGCCGACCAATTGGTTGACCAGCGTCGATTTCCCCGCATTGGGCGCGCCAATCAGCGCGACGAAGCCGGAGCGGGTAGCGGGCGCTTCTGTTGTGGGAGCTTCGGTGGCGGTCATGCGGCACTCCCTTGATCGGGCCAGACGCCTTCCCGCTGCAGAAGTGCCGTGGCTGCAGCCTGCTCCGCCTCGCGCTTGGAGCGCCCGCTGCCGGTCGCCGGCGGATAGGCGCCGACCTTGACACTGACGGTGAACAGCGGATCGTGGTCCGGCCCCTCGCGGCTGTCGATTATGTAAACCGGCACTGCGCCTGCCGCCTGATGCGCCCATTCCTGGAGTTCGGTTTTCGCATCGCGACGGGCGGCGTCAATAGCTTGCGAGCGCGGCTGCCAGTATCTGTGGATGAACGCGCGGGCCGCTTCCAACCCGCCGTCGAGATAGAGCACGGCAATCAGGGATTCCAATGCATCGGCGCGCAGATTGACGCGCTTGCGCCCATCGAGGCCGCGTACGTCCGAACCGGCGCGAATGAGTTCCGGCAGGCCGATCTCATCGGCGATTTCCGCCAGGGCCTCGGCGTTGACCAGGGCGTTCAGTCTGAGCGACAGCTCACCCTCGGCAGCGTCGGGAAATGCCGCCAGCAGCATATCGGCAACGACAAGGCCGAGAACGCGGTCGCCCAGGAATTCGAAACGTTCGTAGTCGACGCCGGCATGACTGCCGCGAGCGCTGGCATGGGTCAGCGCCCGCTGCAGGCGCTGGTGGTCGCCAAAACTGTGGCCGGTGCGCTCCTTGAGCGCCTCGGCGAGCGCATCGGCGGTCAGCCGTTTCGTCGCCGCCATGGTCCTAATTGACGAAATGGAACAGGCGCGAGGCGCGCATCTGCGACGGCCATTTCCAGATTTCGAGCGGGCTGGCGCTGCCGCCGATCGAGAAGAAAATGAGGTTGGCGCGGCCGACCAAATTCTCGTCCGGCACGAAGCCGACGGTGAAGCGGCTGTCCGACGAGTTGTCGCGATTGTCGCCCATCATGAAATAGTGACCGGGCGGCACCTTGAACTCTTTGGTATTGTCGCCGATCGAAGCCTGCGTCAGGTCGAGCGTGTCGTAGCTGACGCCGTTCGGCAGCGTCTCGCGATAGACATCGACCGGCCCGTTCTCCTCGGTGATGTCGCGGTTGTCGATCTGCCCGACTTTGACGCGCGGCACGCCCACGTCGTTGATGAAGAGCTGGCCATCCTTGACCTGGATCTTGTCGCCCGGCAGGCCGACGACGCGCTTGATATAATCGACGGAAGGATCCGGCGGAAACTTGAACACCACCACGTCGCCGCGCTTCGGCTCGGAGCCCCAGATGCGGCCCGAAAAGATGTTCGGCCCGAACGGCAGCGAATAGCGGGAAAAGCCGTAGGACCACTTGGTGACGAAGAGATAGTCGCCTTCGAGCAAAGTCGGCCGCATCGACCCGGACGGGATCGAGAACGGCTGGAACAGGAGCGTGCGGATGACCAGCGCAAGCAGCAGGGCCTGGACGATGACGCTGACGGTTTCGCCAAGTCCACCGGATTTCTTCTGGGTTTTTTCAGCCACGCTCATGTCGTCCTCGATTGTGCGTTGGATGGTATAGAGTCTCGGCGCGCGCTGGGCAACGTCATGCCGGTGGTCAGATGCAATCAATGTGGCGCTTCTTCGACCGGCAACGCTTCAATGATCACAAAGGCTTGAGCGAGCGGAAAATCATCGGTTATGGTGAGGTGGATCACGGCTCGGTGCCTTTCAGGCAGGATTTCGTCCAGCCGCGCTGCCGCCCCGTTGGTGAGCGCCATGGTCGGCTTGCCGCTGGCCAGGTTGACGACCCCCATGTCACGCCAGAACACACCCTGCGCAAGACCGGTGCCCAACGCCTTGGCGCAGGCCTCCTTGGCGGCGAAACGCTTGGCGTAGGAGGCCACACGCGCCGCGCGGTTTTCGGAGCGCGCCTGTTCGATCTCGGTGTAGATGCGTTGGATGAAGCGCTGACCGTGACGTTCCAACGACTTCTCGATGCGTCTGATGTCGATGAGATCGCTGCCGATACCGATAATCATTCGGCGGGAACTTCCGGCCCGGTTTTTCCAGCCTTTGCCGCTCTTTCGGCCAGACGCTTGCGGCGCTGCTCCTGGAAAGTGACCATGCCCCAGCGGGTGATGCCGTAAAACAGCAGCCCGAAAACCAGGCCGAGCGGTATTGCGCCAACCGTCATCGGCTTCAGTACCGGTCCCCACAATTGCGCGAAGGAAAGATTGTGCAGCATGTCGCCGAGATGGGCAGGCGGTCCGTGTGCCGGCAGGTGTTCATGCAGGATCAGCTTGCCGACCTCCCAGGAGGCGGCCCATAGCAGCGGAAAGGTAAGGGGGTTGCCGAAGACCGTGCCGAGTGCTGCGGCAACCAGATTGCCGGCGATCAGCCAGCACAGGATGGCGGCAATGATGAAGTGGAAGCCAAGCGGGAAAAACGACGCGAATACGCCCGCCGCAACACCGGCGGCCACGGCATGCGGCGTGGCTCTAAGCCGCAGGATGCGCTTGGAAAAATACCGCAGCGAGCGCGAGAACGAGCGGCGCGGCCACAAATAAGTACGCACCCGCTCTAAGAAACCATCAGGCTTGCGCCGTCGAAAAAGCACGCTGTTCCTGTTCCTAGTTCCGTCAATAACTTCACGCCGGCTTCTCCAGCCGGGCGCGACAGCCCCATGCTGCGCTCTACGGTCGCCGAAAAGCAACTACGACTTTGATATAGCGATGCGCTGGCCGAAGAACAACGAGGCCGAGGGCATCCGCTCGGTGGCCGGTCGCGCCAGCCTTGGGTATCGCCGTTCTGAACAGGGCATGATCGCGGCGAATTTAAGGAGCGCCACTTAGGGTCGATATTCGCTGACCTCGACGAGGTTGCCGTCCGGGTCACGAAAATAGACCGACATCATCGCGCCACGAGCGCCGGCACGCTCGACCGGGCCGACCTCTATCACCACGCCATTGGCGGCGAGGTTGGCACATATCTCGGCGAGCGGCCGGGCGGCAATCAAGCAGAAATCCCCGGAGCCCGGCGTCGGCGCCTTGGCCTTCGGCTCGAAGGTGTGCCCGACCTCATGCACATTGATCTTTTGCGTTCCAAACAGCAGCGCCGTCGGCCGGTCCGGCTCGTCGAGGCGCTTGAAGCCAAGCACGCGCTGATAGAAGGCGCAGGTGTCTTCAACGGAGCGAACCGTCAGCACGAAATGGTCGATACCAGCAATCACGGCAGCGCCTCTTGACTTGTTTTATGCATTTCTTTGTCCCAAAACCGCTGCACATGCTCGGTTCAAGCCCGAGGATAAGCTTTGGGCGACATGCATTAGATATTGCGGCTGCCCGGCTTGATCGCCGGTATGGCGGCGAGTTCGGGCGGCAGCCTGTCGGCCGGATATGCCGGAACCTCGTATTTGGCGAGCGCGATCAGCGGCACGCCGACATCGCTCTTACCGGCCGAGCGGTCAATGATGCACGCAGCGGCAACGACATCGGCACCAAGTGCGCGCAGACAGTCGATGGTCTCGCGGATCGACAGGCCGGTGGTGACGATGTCCTCGACAATGACGACGCGCGATCCCTTGGCGATCTCGAAGCGGCGCAGCCTGAATTCGCCCCCTTCCCGCTCGACCCAGATCGCCGGCACACCAAGATGGCGCGAGGTCTCATAGGCCGGGATCAGCCCGCCGATCGCCGGGCCGACGACGTAGTCGATCCTGCCGGGCACGCCAGCGCGGATCTTTTCGGCGAGCGCCTTGCACAAGCGCTCGGTCTTGTCGGCATGCATGAAAACGCGCGCCTTCTGCAGGAAGACCGGACTGCGCAGGCCGGACGTCAGGATGAAATGCCCTTCGAGAACGGCGCCGGCCTCGCGGAAAATGCCCAGCACTTCGTCGGTGTTCATCGTTCACTCCATGCCCATGGTGAATGTGAATGGTGAATCGTAGTGAGTAGTGAGTGCACTCTCTTTCACTATTCACTATTCACTATTCACCCATTCACGCGTCGCGCGTCGCTGACGCTCGAATTGTCCTTTAGCTGCGACAGCAGCCGGTTCAAGTGTTTGAGGTCCCACACTTCGAGATCGATCAGCATTTCGGTGAAATCGGGCGCGGTGCGCACCATCGACAAAGTGTGGATGTTGGCATCGTTGGATGCGACGACTTGCGCAATGTCGGCTAGCGAACCCGGCGCGTTGATGGCGGTGACCGAGACGCGCGCCGGGAACCGCTCCTTGGTGCGCTCGTCAATATCCCAGCGCACGTCGATCCAGCGCTCGGGCTGGTCGTCAAAGGCCTGCAATGCCGGCGACTGGATCGGATAGATGGTGATACCAGTTCCCGGCTGCACGATGCCGACGATGCGATCGCCTGGCACTGCCCCTTCCGGCGCGAAGCGCACCGGCAAATCGCCGCGCACACCGCGGATCGGCACCGCATCGTCGCGCGGCTGGTTTTTATCCTTGCGCGCGGCGCGGCCCGGAATCTGGAACAGCATGCCGGCGGCATTGCGGATCTTCGACCAGCCCTCCTCGCGCTGCTTGGGCGCGACCAGCGTGACGCGCTCGTCCTTGTAGTCGGGAAACACCGCCTTCATGACATCGGTGGAGGCAACTTCGCCTCGGCCGACCGCGGCCAGCACATCCTCGATGTCCTTGCGCGCGAGGCGGTGCAGCACCGGCTTCAGGCTTTCCTTGGTGAAGGTCTTGCCGGACCGTTCGAAGGCGCGCTCCAGAATGCGGATACCGAGACCTGAATATTGCTTCCGAATAGCGTTCTTGGTGGCGCGGCGGATGGCCGACCGCGCCTTGCCGGTAACCACCACCGATTCCCATGCCGCAGGCGGCACCTGCGCCTTCGAGCGGATGATCTCAACCTCGTCGCCGTTCTTCAGCTCCGTCATCAGCGGCATGATGCGGCCATTGACCTTGGCGCCGACGCAAGTGTCGCCGACATCGGTGTGGACGGCATAGGCAAAGTCGATCGGCGTGGCGCCGCGCGGCAGCGCGATCAGCATGCCCTTCGGCGTAAAGCAGAACACCTGGTCCTGGAACAGTTCCAGCTTGGTGTTTTCGAGGAAGTCCTCGGGGTTGTCGCCTTCGGCAAGCTGCTCGATGGTGCGCCGCAGCCAGGCATAGGCATTGGTTTCCTTCGAGATCGCATGGGCGGCACCATTCATCTTGCCGCCGGTATCCTTATAGATCGAATGAGCGGCGACGCCGTATTCGGCGATCTTGTTCATCTGGTAGGTGCGGATCTGCAATTCGACGCGCTGGCGCGACGGGCCGACGATGGTGGTGTGGATCGAGCGGTAGTCGTTCTGCTTCGGCGTGGAGATGTAGTCCTTGAAGCGGCCGGGCACCATCGACCAGGTGGTGTGGATGGCGCCGAGCGCCCGGTAGCAGTCCTCGACCGTCTCGACGACGACGCGAAAGCCGAAGATGTCGGACAGCTGCTCGAACGACAACGCCTTGGCTTCCATCTTGCGGAACACCGACCACGGCTTCTTCTGCCGGCTCTTGACCTCGGCCTTGATCGAATATTTGTCGAACAGCGTGGAGAGCGCCTTCTCGATTTCGGACAGCACACCCTTGTTGCGCTCGAAGATTTCGGCCAGCCGTGCGGTGACGGCGCGGTAGGCTTCCGGATTGATGAAGCGGAAGGCGATCTCCTCGAGCTCCTCGCGCATGCCTTGCATGCCCATGCGCCCAGCCAGCGGCGCATAGATGTCCATCGTTTCCTCGGCGATGCGCAGGCGCTTGGCTTCCGGCACATGGTCGAGCGTGCGCATGTTGTGCAAGCGGTCGGCGAGCTTGACCAGCAGCACGCGAACGTCTTCCGAGATCGCCAGCAACAGCTTGCGCAGGTTCTCCGCCTGCTCGGCCTTTTTGGAGACGAGGTCGAGCTTCTTCAGCTTGGTCAAGCCTTCGACCAGCTTGCCCATTTCCGGGCCGAACAATTCGTCGATCTCGGCCCTGGTCGCCGTGGTGTCCTCGATCGTGTCATGCAGCAAGGCAACGGCGATCGTCGCCTCGTCCATATGCATTTCGGTGAGGATGGCGGCGACTTCGAGCGGATGCGAGAAATAGGGGTCGCCGGAAGCGCGCTTCTGGTGGCCATGCTTCTGCATGGCGTAGACATAGGCCTTGTTGAGCAGCGCCTCGTTGACGTCAGGCTTGTAGCGCTGGACGCGCTCGACAAGCTCATACTGACGCATCATGGGCGGGATCTCGCAATGCTGAAATGAATCATGCGCCGCACTGGCGTACGGCGCATGTCATAGATAGCCACGAAACCGCCGACGCGAAAGTGTCGGCAGTTGTCGCTAAGATCAATAATCGTCGCTTTTTTCCGGCGGCACCAGACCTTCGATGCCGGCCAACAGGTCTTCTTCGGTCATGCGATCGAAGGTGACGTTGTCCTCGGCGTCGTCGGCATCGGTGGCCGCAACGGCGCTGCCGGTCTGGTCGGCAATCGCCTCGCCATCGGCTTCCGGCTCATCGACCTCGACATGCTTCTGCAGCGAATGGATGAGATCTTCCTTGAGGTCGTCCGGCGACAGCGTCTCTTCGGCGATTTCGCGGAGCGCAACGACCGGGTTCTTGTCGTTGTCGCGCGGTACGGTGATCTGCGCGCCCTGGCTGATCTGACGGGCGCGGTGGCCGGCCAGGAGCACCAGCTCGAAGCGGTTGTCGACTTTGTCGATGCAATCTTCAACGGTTACGCGGGCCATGAGTTGCCCCTTTCATGCCTGGTTTTGATGGAAAACAGGCGCGGTCCATAACCCGAACGCCGCCAAAATACAAGCTTTTATGGCGGTGCGCAGCTCTGACGCGAGCCGCCTGCGACGACACAGCGCCGATCACAATTGCTTGCAGTGCGGCATGGCGCCTTGGATTGCCGTAAAACTGGCGTTATCTCGAATAATGAAGGCCAACAGGTCTATTATCAGACCGGTATCAGACTGGCCGGTAGTCGCGACGCATTTAGACGACCGCTTATTTCGAAAAAGGACATTTTTCCATGTTCGATCCTCGTGAAAAAATCGCTCTCTTTATCGACGGTGCAAATCTCTACGCCACCTCGCGCGCGCTGGGCTTTGACATCGACTACCGCAAACTTTTGTCGAGCTTCCAGAAACGCGGCTATCTGCTGCGCGCCTATTACTACACCGCGCTGGTCGAGGATCAGGAATACTCCTCGATACGTCCGCTGATCGACTGGCTCGATTACAACGGCTTCAAGGTGGTGACCAAGCCGGCCAAGGAATTCACCGACTCGACCGGCCGGCGCAAGATCAAGGGCAATATGGATATCGAGCTGACCGTCGATGCGCTGGAGCTTGCCGACGTCGTCGACCATTATGTCATCTTCTCAGGCGACGGCGATTTCCGTACGCTGGTCCAGGCGCTGCAGCGGCGCGGGCGCAAGGTGTCGATCGTCTCGACGATGGCGTCGCAGCCGCCGATGATCTCCGACGATCTGCGCCGCCAGGCCGACCATTTCATTGACCTGATGACACTCAAGAACGAAGTCGGCCGCGATCCGTCGGAGCGGCCGGTGCGTCGGCCCGAACCGGCCGAAGTCGACGAGGAAGACTATTGACGGTCGTTGCCTTGACCGCGCCCCTGGTCGTCTCGCCCGAACCCGATCGCGATTGCCCGCTCTGCCCGCGGCTGCACGACTTCATCGCCGAGTGGCGGCGGCGCGAGCCGTCCTGGTTCAACGCGCCAGTGCCGACCTTTTTGCCGCCGGAAGGCGAGGATGCGGTGCGCTTGCTGATCGTCGGCCTGGCGCCTGGCCTGCGCGGGGCGAACCGGACGGGGCGCCCCTTCACCGGCGATTTTGCCGGCGACCTGCTCTACAACACGCTGATCGCGCACGGCTTTGCGCGCGGCGAATTCAAAGCGCGACCAGATGACGGGCTGGAGCTTGTCGGTTCGGCGATTACCAATGCGGTGCGCTGCGTGCCGCCGGATAACAAGCCGGTTGGCGCCGAGATAGCGACCTGCCGGACGTTCCTGGTACCGACGATTGCGCGGTTTCCAAATCTGCGCGCTGTGCTGGCGCTGGGCTCGATCGCGCACCAGTCGACCGTGCGGGCGCTCGGCCAACGCGTTGCCGCCTATCCGTTCCGGCATGGTGGGCAGCAGCAGGCCAATGGCATCACGCTGTTTTCCAGCTATCATTGCTCGCGCTACAACACCAATACCGGCGTGTTGACGGAAGCGATGTTCGTCGACGTCTTCAGTCAGATAGAAGCTTTTCTGAAGACATAGAGTCGGACGAGGCCCGCCAGGGCACGAGCCTTAGATTCGGGCGATCGCAAACAACCAGGCCAGGAGATCCAGCAACCACAGAAACAGTGCAAGCTGCAGCGCGACGCGCAGGCGTTGGATGATCCGCCAATTGCTGGCCATGTCGGATTTGATGCGCAGCAAGCGCTCATTGCATCCCGTCCACGGTTGCGGGAGGGTGCTGGTCGACGAAGTCCTGGGGCAGCTTCTTGGGATCGAAACGGAACGTATAGTTATAATACGGCCACAACATAATCGCGACCAGCAGTCCGATCAGAAAAAGCAACGTCAGTGCCAGCCAGTCCCAAGGCCCTACGCCATCCAGGAGCGCCCTGCCTCAAAGGAGAGAACTCGCGAACGCAGTTGCGAAAATCAGATTGCCGGCGCGCGTATTGAGACTTTCAACCACGCCCTGCTGGTGTTGGAGGCCACGCACCGCCTCCGCGTAGACAAATGCCAGGGGGGGTCGCCGCCGTCCGCCGCTGCAGGCGGGGCGTTGCTGTCATTGGTCGATGAAGGGCGCTCCGGCATCAAATGTAGTTAGCACAGCGCCACCTGCGATATGAATAGCCACATTGGCGAAGGCTTCGTCGTTCCCGTCATCGCGCCACCGAGGGTGCTTTCGGGCGGACAGAAATAGTGTCAATCCGACGCCGTCGCTTCAGGCGCTGCGGCAAACATCGCTGCCAGCGTCGCCGGCCCGCCTTGGAGAACATTCAGGTCGACGTCGCCGCTGATCCCGTCGACGCGGCCCCGGTTGTGGTACTGCCAGTAAATCCAGTCGTCATGGCCTGGCCGCAGCGCCAGCGAACGCAGCCAGCGTGGGCGGCCGGCTACCTGCCCGGCATAGGCTTGGGCGGCCTCGTCGGTCACATAGAGGATGGCCGTCTTGCCGAACGCTGCTTCGACCGGGCCGAGGAAGGCTGAGAGTTCGGCGCTCAGCTGTTCGGGAGTTGGGCGCTGCGGGCAATTGCCGCCGAACTCGATGTCTACCACCGGCGGCAGCAAAGGCTGATCGCGCGGCACCACCGAGATGAAGTTGCGTGCCTGATCGGCACCGGGCCTGCAGAAGGTGAAAAAGTGATAGGCGCCGACGGCAAGGCCGGCGGCGCGGGCCGCATGCAAATTGCCCGCGAAGGCATCATCGACATGGTCGCCGCCTTCAGTTGCCTTGATAACGGCGAAGGCGACATCGTCGGCGGCAACACGCCGCCAGTCGATCTGCCGCTGATGGTGGGAAACGTCGATGCCCCTGACCGGATATTTGCCGCGATCCGGAGAAAACGTCTGAAAGTAGGTATAGCCGCCGGCCAGGATGAGGCCCGCCATGAGCAGACCGGCAGCACCCCACAAGACGATCCGGTTTTTCAACAGAGACCTATCCCCATTGGCCCGCCCTGCCCGCCGCCATGCTCCGGGCGTTCGTCGCTCGAAAAGCCAAATCATTGGCTTTTCGTCCGCTTCGGACCGCCCTCACCCTCGCACTTTCAGCAGCCGGCCCTTCTCGCGCGACCAGTCGCGCTGCTTTTCGGTCTCGCGCTTGTCGTGCAGCTTCTTGCCGCGGCCAACGGCGAGCAGCAGCTTGGCACGGCCCTGGTCGTTGAAGTAGATCTTCAGCGGCACCAGCGTCATGCCTTCGCGGTCGACGCTTTGCGCCAGCTTGGCCATCTCGCGCTTGTTGAGCAGGAGTTTGCGGCGGCGGCGTGGCTCGTGGTTAAAGCGGTTGGCCTGCAGGTATTCCGGCAAATAGGAATTGATCAGCCAGATCTCGCCGCCCTCGACCGAGGCGTAGCTGTCCTGGATGTTGGCCTGGCCCTGGCGCAGCGACTTCACCTCGGTGCCGGTCAGCACAAGACCGGCCTCGATCGTGTCGAGCACCTCATAGGAAAACCGCGCCTTGCGGTTTTCCGCAACGGTCTTGTTGTTGGGATCGGCTTTTCTGACTTGATTCATGATGCGGAGAGGTGGCGCCTCATCCCTAGTTTATCAAGCCGGCGTGCTTCATCGCCGCGTCGATCTTCTCGGCGGTCGACGGCTCGACCGTCATTAGCGGCGAGCGCAGCACGTTTTCGACCTTGCCCAGCTTCGACAGCGCATATTTCGCGCCGGAAACGCCGGGCTCCATGAAAATCGCCTTATGCAGCGGCAACAGACGGTCCTGCAGGTCGAGCGCCTTGGCGCTGTCACCGGAAAGCGTTGCCTCCTGGAATTCGGCGCAGAGCCTGGGCGCGACATTTGCTGTCACCGAGATGCAACCGACACCGCCATGCGCGTTGAAGCCGAGTGCCGAGGCGTCTTCGCCGGAGAGCTGGATGAAATCCTTGCCGCAGGTGGCGCGCTGCTCTGAAACCCGCTCGACCTTGCCGGTGGCATCCTTGACGCCGACGATGTTCTTGAAGTCGTGCACCAATTGCCCCATCGTCTCCGGGCTCATGTCGACCACCGAGCGCGGTGGAATGTTGTAGATGATGATCGGCAGGCTGGTCGCCTTGGCGACGGCGGCGAAATGCGCATAGAGGCCGCGCTGCGTCGGCCTGTTGTAATAGGGCGTCACGACAAGGGCCGCGTCGGCGCCCGCCTTCTCGGCAAATTGAACCAGGCCGACCGCCTCTTCGGTGTTGTTGGAGCCGGCGCCTGCGACGACCGGAACCCGGCCCTTGGCGACCTCGATGCAAACCTTGACGACTTGGCGGTGCTCGTCATGCGACAGCGTCGGCGACTCGCCGGTGGTGCCGACCGGGACCACGCCCGTCGTGCCTTCGGCGATCTGCCAGGCTATGAACGCGCGAAAGGCTTTCTCGTCGAAACGGCCGCTCTTTTCGAACGGTGTGACGAGCGCGGTCAGCGAGCCTCTCAGCATGTCGTCCAACTCCTTGGGGCCTTTCGGGTTTTGTCGTGCGCGCCTTCTAGCCGAAAGCGAAGCGGCGCACCATAGTCTCGACATTGTTGCGCGGCAAGCATTGCGCCGGCAATCGCAATTCGAACGACCTCGACAAAGTTTTCTTTACGGGCCCTTCACCACCGACGAATAGGCTTCGGTTCAACTGTGCCTGTTGTAACGTCGAAGAACAGGAAATGACCAGATCCATGCCGGCCAGGCGGCCTCATCTTTTCGCGCTTTTCGGCGCGATCGTCGCGCTGATACCCGGCGCGGCGATCGGCGGCAGCGTCGATGTGCGGGTCACGTCGGGGATCCCGATGACGGCGCCGGACAACGATGCGCTGCAGCAGTCCCCGTTGCCGTCCGCCAGCGTTGCGGTGCTGAAGAGCGGTCTCGACGCGCTGGCGGCAAACGACATTCAGCGCGCGCGCCAGGTGCGCGAGGCGCTGCCGGCCAAATCGCTCGACCGGCACATCCTTGCCTGGGCGATAGCACTCTATGGCGGCGACCAGGTGCCGAGCGGCGACATCGCCGATGCGGCGAAGATGCTGCCGAACTGGCCGGGCACGATCGCCTTGCGCAAGAACAGCGAGCGCGCGCTCTATCGCGAGAACCCCGTGCCACATGTCGTGGTGCGGGCGTTCGACGGGAGCCAGCCGCTGACCTTCGAGGGCGTGGTGATCCTGGCCCGCTCCTATGTAGCGCTGGGCGATACGAAGGCGGCGCGCTCGGTGCTGTCGCCATTCTGGCGCACCGAAAAGCTCGAAGCCAGGGACGAGGCGGCGGTCATCCGCGAGTTCGGCGCGCTGATCCCGGCCGCCGACCATCGCTTCCGCATGGAGCGCATGTTCTATGCCGACCGGGTCGCTTCGGCGCTGCGCGTCGCCGGTCTCGCCGGCGCCCAGCAATTGGCCGACGTCTGGACGGCAGTCACCAAAGGCGACAAGAACGCGGCCAAGCTGCTGAAGGCGGTGCCGACAGCGCAGCGGGCGGCGGGCTATCTCTTTGCCGAAGCCGAATATCTGCGCAAGCAGCAGAAATTTTCAGACGCTGCCGCGCTGGTGCTGAAGGCGCCGGGCGACCGTGACGCGCTGGTCGATCCGGACGCCTGGTGGGTCGAGCGCCGGGTGCTGTCGCGCGCGCTGGTCGACCAGGGCGACATGAAGACCGCCTACAGAATAGTCGCCGCGCACGCCGCCGAAAGTGCCGCCAATGCCGCCGAGGCGGAATTCCATGCCGGCTGGTACGCGCTACGCGGCCTCAACGATCCCGCCACCGCCGCGAAGCATTTTGCGCGAATCGCGGAGCTCGCCCAAGGGCCGATGTCGCTGTCGCGCGCCTATTACTGGCTCGGCCGCGCCGCCGAAGTCGGCG
Source organism: Mesorhizobium sp. M0136 (assembly GCF_040322515.1). NCBI lineage: Bacteria > Pseudomonadati > Pseudomonadota > Alphaproteobacteria > Hyphomicrobiales > Phyllobacteriaceae > Mesorhizobium > Mesorhizobium sp. M0136. The sequence goes on along the minus strand of NZ_JAMYTP010000008.1, from coordinate 167,351 downwards.
GGCCCGGCAATGCCAAGGATTATTTCAGCCGCGCCGCCAGCTACGGCACGACCTTTTACGGCCAGCTCGCCGGCGAGCGCGTCGGCCGGCAGACCCTCAACATCGTCTACCCCCAGCCAAGTGCCGTCGACCGCCGGAATTTTGCCACCCGCGAGGCGGTCAGCGCCATCAAGCGGCTGCAGGAGGCCGGCTATGACCGCTACGCCGAAACGCTCTACCGCGACCTTGCCGGGCAGCTGAACAGCCCCGGCGAACTGGCGCTGCTTGCGGCGCTGGCGGAAAGACAAGGCAACCATTTCATGGCGCTGAAGGTCGGCAAGATCGCCGGCGCCCGCGGCATCGACGTCGGCGCGCTGTCGCATCCGCTCGGCGTCATTCCCGACACCGCCAACATCACCGGCTCGGGCAAGGCGCTGGCCTATGCGATTGCCCGGCAGGAAAGCGAGTTCAACATCGGCGCTGTCTCCAGCGCCGGCGCGCGCGGACTGCTGCAGCTGATGCCGGGCACGGCCAAGCAATTGGCGAAGAAGGCCGGCATGACATTTTCTCAGGCCCGGCTGACCACCGATGCCGGCTACAATGCAACGCTGGGCGCTGCCTTTCTCGGCGAGCAGCTCGGCCGTTTCGATGGCTCCTACGTGCTGACCTTCGCAGGCTACAATGCCGGCCCCACCCGGGCCACCCAGTGGGTGGCGAAATACGGCGATCCGCGCGGCAAGGACGTCGACGCCATCGTCGACTGGATCGAGCGAATTCCCTATACGGAAACAAGAAGTTACGTCCAGCGCGTGATGGAGAACTACGAGGTCTACAAGATGCGTATCTCCGGCAAGTACGATATTGTCGGAGATCTGGTGAACGGCCGGGGGTGACGACATTCCTTTCCTTCTCCCCTTTGGGAGAAGGTGGATCGGCGCGCAGCGCCGAGACGGTTGAGGGGTGTTGGCCGGAGTGCCGGCGGTGCCAAGCTGGAACACCCCTCATCCGACCGAGCTTCGCTCGGCCACCTTCTCCCACAAACAAGGGGAGAAGGGGAAGCTAGTCTCGTCCCACCTGTAGCTGTCGGAAACGACCCGGACGAGGCAAGGGAATACCATGGCAAGCCAAGGCTTCTCCGACTTCTTCTACGCCGCGCCGGACGGGCTGTCCCTGCACGCCCGTATCTACGGCGAAGCGAATTCCGGCCATTGGCCAGTCGTTTGCCTGCCCGGCCTGACCCGCAATTGCCGTGATTTTCACGAATTGGCGTTTTTTCTGTCGGCACAGGCGAAGCGCAAGGTCGTCACCTTCGACTATCGCGGGCGTGGGCAGTCCGCCTACGATCCCGATATCGGCCACTACAATATCGGCATAGAAGCCGGCGATATTCTCGCTGGGTTGGCAGCACTTGGCATCGAGGAGGCTGATTTCATCGGCACGTCGCGCGGTGGATTGATCATCCATGTGCTCGGGGCGATGCGGCCGGCCGTGCTGAAGGCCATCGTCCTCAACGACATCGGCCCGGTGATCGAGTCGCAAGGTCTCGCCCATATCCGCTCCTACCTCGACCCCGCCCCAAGGCCGAAGACATACGCCGAGGTGGTCCGCGACCTGCGCAGCACCCATGGCGCGGATTTTCCGGCGCTGACCGATGCGGATTGGGAGCGGATGGCGTCAGCCCTCTACCGCGAGACCGAGGAAGGGTTCTTGCCCGATTTCGATCCTAAACTTGTCGAGACGCTAACGGGCCTCGATCCCACCCGGCCGCTGCCCGATCTGTGGCCGCAGTTCGAGGCGCTGGCGGCCATCCCGATGCTCGTCATACGCGGCGCCAATTCGAAGCTGCTGTCCGCCGAAACGCTCGAGCAAATGCGGACGCGCCATACCGATATCGAGACGATCACCGCCGACGGCCAGGGGCATGCACCGTTTCTGGAGTCCGGGATCCTGCCGGGCAGGATCGCTGGTTTTTTCGATCGGGCGGAGCGGGCGGGCGGTTGGAAGTAAGGCTCGAGAACTGAGGAATTTATTGGGCAGTGCTGCACCGACTTTGAGCGGTGGCGGAGAGGATGGGATTCGAACCCACGAGAAGCTTTTGACCTCTACTCCCTTAGCAGGGGAGCGCCTTCGACCACTCGGCCACCTCTCCGTTGCGCCGGTGGATAAAGAAAAGCGCCGCCACAATCAACAAGCTGGTGTCACTATCGTCGAAAAATCGGGCTTCCGCCAAAATGCCACCTGTGGCTTGCGGCGATTCTGCGGCAATTCCCTGGCTGTTGAGTCGGCGCATGGTCACAGTTTGAGCGGGCCATTGCCGGAATTGGCTGGAATGCGGGGTTGCCGGGGCCTGATAGTTAATGGGAGCTTTCGGAGTGAGGCCAAATCGTGTCATTTGTGCAACAACGCTCGGCGATAGCGCCACCACAAACCTTTTGCCGGTACGATCGTGGTTGAACGACGCCGCCTCATGGGTAATGTCGGGTTTGAAGGAGCGGCGCGGTGCGCATCTTTTTCGGTAGTGGGGATGGGGCAGGGAACGCTGTCCTTCAGCAAAGAATACCCAGACCCGTTTTTTAACTTTTGACTGGAGGTCAGAAAATGAACATCAAGAGCCTGCTTCTCGGCTCCGCTGCGGCGCTGATCGCAGTATCCGGTGCGCGCGCCGCCGACGCCGTCGTCGTCGCCGAGCCGGAACCCGCTGAATACGTCAAGATCTGCGACGTCTACGGCGCTGGCTACTTCTACATCCCCGGCACCGAAACCTGCCTGCGCATCGGCGGCTATGTCCGCTACGACATCGGCATCGGCGACGTCGGCTCGTTCGACGGTGCTGAGAATTTCGATCACGAAGATGGCGATATCCAGGACACCTACTCCAAGAACGCCCGCTTCAACCTGAAGACCTGGACCGCTCAGGAAACCGAACTCGGCACCTTGAAGACCTACACCGAGACCCGGTTCAATTTCGGCAACCGGAACCGTCACGTCAGCAGCACAACCGTCGATCCGGACGGCCCCGGTCCGCTGCTGCCGGTCACGACCATCGTCAGAAATGACGCCGAAAACAAGGGCGTTTCGCTGAACTTCGCCTGGATCCAGCTCGGTGGCCTGCGCGTCGGTAAGGACGAATCGGCCTTCAACACGTTCATCGGCTACGCCGGCAACGTCATCCAGGATACGCTGGTTCCTTACGGTGATTTCGACACCAACGTCGTCCAGTACTACTTCGATTTCGGCAACGGCTTCTCGGCCGTGGCTTCGCTCGAGCAGGGCGCGGGCCGCGTTGGGACCATCGACAGCTACGTTCCGCATGTCGTCGGCGGCCTGAAGTGGACGCAGGGCTGGGGCGCGATCACCGGCGTCATCGCCTACGACAGCAACTACGAAGAAGTGGCCGGCAAGGTTCGTTTGGACGTGAATGCAACCGACGCGCTGTCGCTGTTCATCATGGCGGGCTACGGCACTGACGATAACCTCAATGACCCGGGCAACTTTGTCCCAGCCAATGGCCGTGGTTTCTACAAGCAGTGGGGCGGCAACTGGGCAGTTTGGGGTGGCGGCACCTACAAGTTCAACGAGAAGACCTCGTTCAACGTGCAGGCTTCGGCTGACGACGACAAGAACTATGCCGTCGCGGCGAACATCGCCTACGACATCGTTCCTGGCCTGACGATCACCGCCGAAGTCGATTGGGACCACTACGGGCGGTTTAACGATCCGGCCAGCTTCACCAACGTCAACTGGACCAGTGCGGACAAGAAGGACAGCATTGGCGGCCTCCTCCGCTTCCAGCGCTCGTTCTAATAAGTTCGACCTGACCAATATTGAACCCGGCGGGCAACCGCCGGGTTTTTCTTTGAGCCATTCGCCGGCTGCCACATTTCAAGGCTGCCGCGGAACTTGCGCAGGCCAAGCCGGCAGGCTAGCAAGAAGGCCCCTTTTTTGACGAGCCTTTGCCATGCGCCCTCCCCTTACACCGCTCATCGCCGCGCTTCCCTCCACGGTGCCGTTTGTCGGCCCGGAGGCGCAGGAGCGTGATCGCGGCCGCGCCTTTCGCGCCCGCATCGGCGCCAATGAGAGCAGCTTTGGCCCTTCGCCGCGCGTCGTTGCCCGCATGGCCGAGATTGCCGGCGACATGTGGATGTATTGCGACCCCGATAATCACGATTTGAAGGCAGCCGTAGCCCGGCATCTCGGCGTCGGCGCCGAAAACGTCGTCATCGGCGAAGGCATAGACGGGCTGCTCAGCCTGGTTGCGCGCATGTATGTGGCGCCCGGCGACGCGGTGGTGACCTCGCGCGGCGCCTATCCGACCTTCAACTTTCACGTTGCCGGCGTCGGCGGCCGGCTGGTCGCGGTGCCTTACGAGAACGACCGGGAAAACCTGGATGGCCTACTGGAGGCGGTCGCCAGGGAAAAAGCACCGCTGGTCTACCTGTCCAACCCGGACAATCCAATGGGTAGCTGGTGGGAAGCGACCGAGCTCGGCCGCTTCATCGAGGCCTTGCCGGAAACCACAATGCTGGTGCTCGATGAGGCCTATGGCGAACTAGGACCGGCCTCGGCGCTGCCGCCGATCGATGTCGCGCGGCCGAACGTCATCCGCATGCGCACCTTCTCCAAGGCCTATGGGCTGGCCGGCATACGCTGCGGCTATGCGGTGACTGAGGCCCAAGTGATTCGCGATTTCGAGAAGATCCGCAATCATTACGGCGTCAGCCGCATGGCGCAGATTGCCGGCGTCGAGGCGCTTGCCGATCAGGCCTGGCTGGAAAGCGTGGTGGCGCGGGTCGCCGCCGGCCGCCGGCGCATTGCCGCAATAGCCGAAGCGAACGGGCTGAAGCCGCTGGCTTCGGCGACCAATTTCATCACTATCGATTGCGGCCGCGACGGCGCCTTCGCGCTGAAGGTGCTGCAGGCGTTGTTGTCGCGCGACGTCTTCATCCGCAAGCCGATGGTGCCGGTGCTCGATCGCTGCATCCGGGTCAGCGTCGGCCTCGACCACGAGCTCGACATTTTTGCCGAGGAACTGCCCGGCGCACTGGCGGCAGCACGGGGGAACTGAAGAGCCTTCGCCCTATGTGGCTGACCGGGCGGCAGCGCGGTTGAATTTGCACGGCGATGCGCCAGACTCGACTCTGAGGATGGAGAGCGCGATGACCGACCGCACTGTACAGGTACGCATATATGGCAAGGTGCAAGGCGTCAGCTACCGGGTTTGGGCGCGGCGCGAGGCGTCGGCGCTTGGCCTTGCCGGTTGGGTGCGCAACGAAGTTGACGGCTCGGTGACAGCCTTGATTGCCGGGACCGGGGCGGCGGTCTCGACGATGATTGAGCGACTTTGGCAAGGGCCACCAGGGGCAGCAGTTTCGAAGGTCGATGTCGAGGACCTCGAGGCACGCAACACGTCCGCGGGATTCAGGATTGTTGCCTAGCAAAGCACGATCCTGCTCATTCGCTTCCATCGCACAAAATTCCCGGGTGCAGATAGAGCAAACCTGAAGCTACTGCCGCACATGCCTCCGCCCTTGAATTAATTGAACGTTTGTTTTATTGCTTTGCGTCATGGCGCGTACGACCGGCTCCCACGGAGAAAAGACCGAAGCTGCGGTCCGCGAGGCGGCGGTCAGCCTGATTGCGCGTCTCGGCTACGAGGCGATGTCGATGCGCCAGCTGGCGGCCGAGGTTGGCGTCCAGGCAGCGGCGCTTTACCGCTACTTCCCGACCAAGCAGGATCTTCTGTTCACGCTGATGCATGAGCATATGGAAGGCTTGATCGAGGCGTGGCGCGCAACACGCCCTGTCGGCGCCGATCCGGCAGCGCGGCTCGCCGCCTATGTCGAAAACCACATCGCTTTCCATATCGAACGCCGCCATTCCACCCATGTTTCGAACATGGAGCTGCGCAGCCTGTCACACGAAAAACTCACGCAGATCCTGCGCATGCGCACGGCCTACGAGAAGGAACTGCGCACCATCCTGCGCGACGGCGTCGAAGCGGGCCTGTTCAGCATCGAAGACACAGGGCTCACCGCCATGGCGTTGATCCAGATGATGACCGGCGTCATCGTCTGGTTCCGGCCGGGCGAACGGCTGTCGATCGCCGAAGTCACCGCTACATATCTAGCAATGACAATGCGGCTTGTCGGAGCAAAGAGCGATGGCGCGAGGACAAGCCACGGCACTGTGCGTCCATTCGAGCGCGCAAAGGACGCTCTAGCACTTTGATTTCGCGCATGATCCCGATTTTCGGGGTCGTGCGCCGGGAGGAACGGCATGTACACGAATACGCTCAACTTCGGGCTTGACGAAGACATCGAGGCGCTGCGCGACCTGGTGCGGCGCTTCGCCCAGGAGAAAATCGCGCCGATCGCCGCCGAGATCGACCGCACGAACGAATTCCCGGCGCATCTGTGGGTGGAGCTCGGCGGGCTCGGCCTGCTCGGCATCACCGCCGATCCTGATTTCGGCGGCAGCGGCATGGGCTACCTCGCCCACGTCGTGGCGATGGAGGAGATTTCGCGCGCCTCCGCCTCGGTCGGCCTCTCCTACGGCGCCCATTCCAACCTCTGCGTCAACCAGATCAATCGCTGGGCGACGCAGGCGCAGAAGGAAAAATATCTGCCTTCGCTCTGCAGTGGCGAAAAGGTGGGCGCACTGGCAATGTCGGAATCCGGTGCCGGCTCCGATGTCGTGTCGCTGCGCCTGCGCGCGGAAAGGCGCAATGACCGCTATGTGCTCAACGGCACCAAGATGTGGATCACCAACGGACCGGATGCCGAGACGCTGGTCGTCTACGCCAAGACCGATCCGGAACTCAATTCGCGCGGCATCACCGCTTTCATCGTCGAAAAGGCCTTTGCCGGTTTTTCGGTGGCGCAAAAGCTCGACAAGCTTGGCATGCGCGGCTCGAACACCGGCGAGCTGGTGTTCGAGAATGTCGAAGTCCCGTTCGACAATGTGCTGCATGAGGAAGGGCGCGGCGTCGAGGTGTTGATGTCGGGCCTCGACTACGAACGTGCCGTGCTGGCCGGCGGGCCGATCGGGCTGATGGCGGCGTGCCTCGACGTGGCGATACCTTACGTGCACGAGCGCAAGCAGTTCGGCCAGCCGATCGGCGAATTCCAGCTGGTGCAAGGCAAGCTCGCCGACATGTATGCGACGGTGAACGCGGCGCGCGCCTACGTCTATGCCGTGGCCGCCGCTTGCGATCGCGGTGAGACGGCCCGCAAGGATGCTGCCGCCTGTATTCTCTTCGCCGCCGAAAAGGCGACGCTGATGGCGCTCGAGGCCATCCAGCTTTTGGGCGGCAATGGCTACATCAACGACTACCCGACCGGACGGCTGCTGCGCGACGCCAAGCTCTACGAGATCGGCGCCGGCACCAGCGAAATCCGTCGTTGGCTGATCGGGCGGGAAATCATGGCGGAGAGCGCCTAATGGCATCCTTTTGAACTTTTGCCAGAAGCCATGCGATGTGGCATATTTCGGACTATGTGCCACAATCCTAGCGAGACGAACCATGGCGGGCAGAACGGGAAAGTCCGGATTTGACGAAGATCAGCAAGCACAGTTCGATGCCAGCGCTCGCAAAACGCCGCTTAGGGTTCCGGCGAAACGCGAGCGTGTCAAGCTTGGCGAGGGCGGGCGCTTCGTCATCCCTGCTGCGATGCGCGAGGAGATGGGCGTGAAGCCTGGCGAGGAGATGATCCTGCATGTCGAAAACGGCGAGCTGCGGGTAAGATCGTGGCTGCAGAATCTGCGACGCGTCCAGGCCGAATTGTCGGCGCTGAAACAGCCCGGTGAAAGCGTCGTCGACGAATTTCTGAAGGAGCGGCGGGAAGAGCAACGTCGAAGCGACAACCGTCTCGACCGGCTTCACGCCGAAGGGACGACAGGAAAGCGGGCGAAATGAAGCCCTACGTCATGGACAGTTCGGCGGCACTCGCAATCCTGCTCCACGAGCAAGGCACCGATAATGCTTTGGGGTTCGCGCCGGATGCACAATGCAGTTCGGTCAATGCGGCCGAAATCATCGCCAAACTGATCGACAAGGGACGCAGCATGGAACAGGCCGCGGACGACCTCGCCAGTCTCGGCATGCCGATCGCCGTTTTCGACGAAGCGATGGGCATCGCCGCCGGGCAGCTTCGCCAACTGACGCGGCATCGCGGCCTGTCGTTGGGCGATCGGGCCTGCCTTGCGCTGGCAATTCGCGAGAACGCCATTGCCGTCACCGCTGATCGCGATTGGAGCGACCTCGATGTCGGCTGCAAGATCGAGCTGATCCGGTAGCGCCATGGCCCCCCTCACCTCGCAGATCTCGCCCGCCTCCGACACCTTCCGCGCCAATGCCGAGCGCATGCGGGCGCTGGTCGCCAATATTGCTGAGAAAGCGGCCACGGTCGAGCGCGGTGGCTCGGAAGAGGCGCGCGAGCGCCACGTCTCCCGCGGCAAGCTCCTGCCGCGGCAACGTCTCGCCCAATTGCTCGATACCGGCTCGCCCTTCCTCGAAATCGGCCAGTTCGCGGCATGGTCGATGTATGGCGAGGACATCCTGTCGGCCGGTCTCATCGCCGGCATCGGGCGCGTCGAAGGCACCGAAGTGATGGTCGTCGTCAACGACGCCACGGTGAAGGGCGGCACCTATTATCCGCTGACAGTGAAGAAGCATCTGCGTGCACAGGAAATCGCGCTGCAGAACAATCTGCCTTGCGTCTATCTGGTCGACAGCGGCGGCGCCAATCTGCCCAATCAGGACGAGGTGTTTCCCGACCGCGATCATTTCGGCCGCATCTTCTATAACCAGGCCAACATGTCGGCCGCCGGCATTCCACAGATCGCCTGCGTCATGGGGTCGTGCACGGCCGGCGGCGCCTATGTGCCTGCGATGTCGGACGAGACAATCATGGTGCGCAACCAGGCAACCATCTTTCTCGGCGGCCCACCGCTGGTGAAGGCGGCCACCGGCGAGGACGTCACCGCCGAGGACCTCGGCGGTGCCGACGTGCATACAAGGCTTTCCGGCGTTGCCGACCACTATGCGCTCGACGACGAGCATGCGCTGGCCATATGCCGGCGTATCGTCAAAAACCTGAATCGGAACAAGACTGTAAGCTTTGCCTTACAGAAATCGATTCCGCCGCTTCACGATCCACATGAACTCTACGGCATCGTGCCGACGGATCTGCGCCAGCCCTACGACGTACGCGAGGTAATCGCCCGCACCGTCGACGGCTCCGAATTCGATGAGTTCAAGCAGAATTATGGCACCACGCTGGTCACCGGTTTTGCCCATCTCAGCGGCATGCCGGTCGGCATCATCGCCAACAATGGCGTGCTGTTTTCGGAAAGCGCGCTAAAGGGCGCGCATTTCATCGAGCTGTGCTGCCAGCGCAGGATCCCGCTGATTTTCCTGCAGAACATCACCGGCTTCATGGTCGGGCGGAAATACGAGGCCGGCGGCATCGCCAAGGACGGCGCTAAGCTGGTCATGGCGGTCGCCACCGCCAAGGTGCCGAAGATGACCGTGATCATCGGCGGCTCGTTCGGCGCCGGCAATTACGGTATGTGCGGACGCGCCTATTCGCCACGCTTCCTGTGGATGTGGCCGAATGCCCGCATTTCGGTGATGGGCGGCGAGCAGGCTGCAACGGTGCTGGCCGTGGTCAAGCGCGAAGGCATCGAGCGCAAGGGCGGGGAATGGAGCGCCGAGGAGGAGGCGAAATTCAAGAAGCCGATCCTTATGAAATACGAGCATGAAGGCCACCCGCTCTATTCGTCGGCAAGGCTCTGGGACGACGGCGTCATCGACCCGGCCAAGACCCGCGATGTGCTGGCGCTCAGCCTTTCGGCCGCGCTCAACGCCAAGATCGAAGAGACAAGGTTCGGCGTGTTCAGGATGTGAGATGAGCGAAATCGGCCAGAGGATTCGCATTCAAACCGGCGACATCACGAAGCTGGCGGTCGATGCCGTCGTCAACGCCGCCAACACTTCTCTTCTCGGAGGCGGCGGCGTCGACGGCGCTATCCATCGCGCGGCCGGCCCCGAGCTTGTGGCAGAATGCCGGACCTTGCATGGCTGCAAGGTCGGAGACGCAAAAATCACCAAGGGCTACAGACTGCCCGCGCGCTACGTCATTCATACGGTCGGGCCGGTCTGGCAAGGTGGCAGCAAAGGAGAAGCCGAACTGCTCGCCTCCTGCTATCGCCGGTCGCTCGAACTCGCCGCCGCAAAGGACTGCCGGACGGTGGCGTTTCCAGCGATCTCGACCGGGGCCTACCGCTACCCGAAGGATCAGGCGACGCAAATTGCTGTCGGGACCGTGAGCGCCTTCATCGGCCAGAACATCGTTCCGGAAACCGTCATTTTCTGCTGCTTCGACGAGCCGACGGCCGAATTGTATCAGCGGGTCGTTGCTGCGCTCGGCAAAGCGTGATCCACAGCCATGAGAAATCTGCAGACGCATTTTCAGTCATCCAACTGGCCATACAGAAAAATTGCGGCTATTGCTGTTTTTCAACGTCAATGGGGCTTGGGCGAAGGTGAAACAGCAACTTTTCCAGAAAACTACTGCCGCAATACTTTCGGGGTTACTTATATTAGCTGCGCCAGGCACTGGCGCGGCGGGATCGCTGGCCGGAAGCGAAGGCGACAAGCGCTTTTCACCACTTCTGCCTGGCAGCGCCAAGGACGAGTGCACCAAGGCCTACAAGGCCTATGTCGCTGCAAGCGGCCATTCGGCATACGCCACGACGTCTTTCGTGCGGGTCAGGGACGGTTACGTCCTGTGTGGCGCCCACTACAACGCCTCGTCGCAAAAGGCGGCAGAGGCCATGGCGATGAAATCCTGCCAGAGCGCACGGGCGTACTACAAGGTGGCGGCCAGCGGCAACTGTCAGATCGCGGCTTCGAAGTAGACGGGCAAACGCCGATCCGGGATTGCCCGCGCCAAATCCGGGAGGCCCGATGTTCGCCAAGATCCTGATCGCCAACCGTGGCGAGATCGCCTGCCGGGTGGTCCGCACGGCACGCAGGATGGGTGTGCGCAGCGTCGCCGTCTATTCCGATGCCGACGCTCACGCCTTGCATGTCGAAATGGCCCACGAAGCGGTGCATATCGGCGCCTCTCCCGCCAACGAAAGCTATCTGCGCGGCGACAAGATCATTGCGGCGGCCTTGGCCACAGGTGCCGAGGCCATCCATCCGGGCTACGGCTTTCTTTCGGAAAACCCCGATTTCGTCGACCAGGTGGTCGCGGCCGGGCTGATCTTCATTGGGCCGTCGGCGGCCTCGATCCGTGCCATGGGACTGAAGGACGCGGCCAAGCGGCTGATGGAAAAGGCCGGCGTGCCTGTCGTTCCGGGCTACCATGGCGAAGCGCAGGAGATCGTGTTGCTCGCCTCTAAGGCGCGCGAGATAGGCTACCCCGTATTGATCAAGGCGCGCGCCGGCGGCGGCGGCAAAGGCATGCGGCGCGTCGAGCATCCCGATGATTTTTCGGAAGCACTGTCGGGCGCGCGGCGCGAGGCGAAAGCCGCGTTCGGTGACGACCGCGTCTTGGTGGAAAAATATGTCGACAAGCCGCGCCACATCGAAGTGCAGGTATTCGGCGACAGTTTCGGCAATGTCGTGCACCTCTACGAACGTGACTGCTCGGCACAGCGCCGCCACCAGAAGGTGATCGAGGAGGCGCCTGCCCCGGGCATGACGCCGGCACTGCGCAAGGCGATGACCGAAGCGGCGGTGAAAGCCGCCAAGGCAATCCACTATTCCGGCGCCGGTACCATCGAGTTCATCGTCGATGCCTCGCAAGGTCTGAAGGCCGACCGTTTCTGGTTCATGGAAATGAACACCCGCCTGCAGGTCGAGCACCCCGTCACCGAAATGGTCACCGGCATCGACCTGGTCGAGTGGCAGTTGCGGGTAGCCTCCGGCGAAAAACTGCCGAAGACGCAGAGCGAGATCGCGCTCTCCGGCCACGCCTTCGAGGCGCGCATCTATGCAGAGGACGCGGCAAGAGGGTTTTTGCCGGCGACCGGCACGTTGCACCATCTGAAATTTCCGCAGCCGGCACCGGAGGGTGCGACCATGCGCGTCGAAACCGGTGTGTGCGCCGGCGATGCGATTTCCCCGTTTTACGACCCGATGATCGCCAAGCTGATCGTCCATGGCAAGGACAGGCGGGCGGCGCTCACGGCACTTGGCGAGGCGCTGTCGCAGACCGAAATCGCCGGCTCGACCGTCAACACTGGCTTTCTTGCCGCGCTGGCCGCTGATGCAGCTTTTGCGGCGGGCGATGTCGATACCGGCCTGATCTCCAGGCATCAGCAGGCGTTGACGGCGGTTGCGCCGCCGAGCGGTGAGACGATTGCCGCCGCGGCACTTGCCGCGTCCGGTGCGCGCGACTTGCCGTCCTCGGACGATCCCTGGTTGTCGCTGGCCGGCTATGCGCATTTCCAAGCTGTAGTGCGGCGGCGCGTGCTGCTGAAGTTTGGCGAGCAGGGGATCGTCGCGCGCGTGTCGGTGCGGCCGGACAGACGGTTCGAGGTGGCGCTGGAAGCGCCCTATGACAGCGTCAATTCGCATGATCTCCGTACCGCCCCTCGCCTCGCCCGCTGGCCGGGCCACGTCACCGTCTTCGAGGGCGCTATCGGCTACGATTTTGCCGTGCCGGACCTGCTGGCGCGAGCCGACGAAGCCGCCGCTTCCGGCAGCCTGCGCGCGCCGATGCCGGGCCTGGTCAAATTGGTGCGTGCGGCAAAAGGCGAGGCGGTGATCAAGGGCCAGCCGCTGCTGATACTGGAGGCGATGAAGATGGAGCACACCATTGCCGCGCCCCATGACGGGCTTATTGCCGAGATCGCCGCCGAAGGCGCGCAGGTCACAGACGGAACCGTGCTGGTTCGCTTTGCCGAGGAACCACAGCTGACCGCAGTTTCCTTATCCACGAAGTGACCCCGAGCGCGTCACAAAAGGCACCGCAAAGATGAAAATGGCCAGGTTCGACCCGGCCATTTTCAATTACAACATAGTTCTATCAGGGCTGGATCGGCGCGTATTTGCCGTCATGCCACTGGTTGATGTCGTAGCTGGCGTTCTTGAGGTCGCCCTTCTCGTCGAAGGTGACCGGCCCGACAACCGTGCTGATCGGCTGGCCGTTCTTCAACGCCTCGGCGACCTTGGCCGGGTCGTCGCTGCCGGCGCGCTTGATGCCCTCGGCGAATGCCTGGATCACGGCATAGGAAAACAGCGTGAAGCCCTCCGGCACAAAGCCGCCGGCCTTGATCTTGGCGATGGCTTCCTTGGCTTCGGGCTTCGACTGCGGATCCGATGGGAAGACGAACATGGTGCCTTCGCCGGCCGGACCGGCAACCTGCCAGAATTCCGGCGAAGCGATCGAGTCCGGCATGATCAACTGGAACTTGAGGTTCTGCTCCGCCGACTGGCGCAGGATGAGGCCGGCTTCGGGGTGATAGCCGCCGAAATAGACCACATCAGCCTTCAGCTCCTTGAGCTTGGTAACGAGCGCGGAATAATCCTTCTCGCCGGCGTTGATGCCCTCGTAGAGGATTTCATTGAGACCGTTCTGGTTCATCGTTGCCTTCACGGCATCGGCCACGCCCTGCCCATAGGCGCTCTTGTCGTGCAGGATGACGACTTTCTTGCCGGCATATTTCTTGGCGATCCAGGGACCGATGAAAGCGCCCTGCGCATCGTCGCGCGTATAGAGGCGCATGATCGTCGGCCAGCCCGCCTTCGCCGCTGCGTCGGTCAACACGGGGTTTGAGGAAGCCGGACTCATCATCAGCGCACCGGCTTCGGCGTAGACGGCGGAGGCCGGGATGCTGGAGCCCGAGCAGGCGTGGCCATCGATGAACTTGACACCATTGGCGATGATGCGGTTGGCGACCGAAACCGCCTGCTTCGGATCGCACTGATCATCCTCGATGTCGAGCTTGATCTGGCGACCGTCGACGCCGCCAGCCGCGTTGATCGCGTCGGCGGCGGCTTGCGCGCCTTGCTTGAACTGATCGCCGATGGTGGCAAGCTGCCCGGTCATCGGTCCGACCACCGAAAAGGTGATGTCGTCGGCGAAGGCGAGCGGCGCGGTCATCATCAGGCCAAATATGGCTGCGCTCAAAATACTGAATTTCTTCATGGTAACATAACTCCTCCACTCTCGCGCAGCCGCCCGGCCGCGCCTCTTCCAGAGTGGCGGGAGAATTTCATCCTTCGCCGGAGCTGTCTAGACGCATCGTCGGCGCTCGATTGGGCCTGTAACATGCGGTCCCAAAGACAAAGCCGCGCCAGCCCTGTTCCGGCCGGTCGCGGCTTTTGCCATTGAGCTTGCCGGCGCATCCGCGCCGGAACCCGCTGGCCTTCCCTGTCTGTTGCACGGCTCGGCCTGATCAGCCTGCCGTGTTCTTGGTTTTGACTTGGTCGGCCATCTTGCGCGGCCTTTTTTTTCGGGGCCAGCCGTCTGCGCGGCCTTGACCCGAAGCGTCCCTGTCAGTGAACTCAGTGTCGGCGTATTCAGTGCATCGTCATCCATTCGCGAGCTTCGCGCAGCGCCCTGGCGATCTCGACTTTCGACATGGCGGCCGACAATTCAGAACGCAGTTCCGCCGCGCGGGCCGAACCCTTGATCGCGGCGATGTTGAACCATTTGTGGGCGGCGACGACATCGGTCTCGCAATCGCGACCGGTCGCATACATCATGCCCAACTCGAAAAGGATATCGGCCTGGGCAGTTGCCCCCATGGCGCCGAAGCCGGCTTCAAGCATTTCAAAACGTGCCATTTCAAATCCCCTGTTCTGGCTCCCGAGAGCTGTCTCCGTCTGTCCCTCGGTGTCCTTGATTACCTTCGGGGGCGGCCGCTCTTTCGATGCTTTCGAGAATGCCGCGGAGGCTTGAATCCGTCGTTAAATGGCGTGCTTAATTTGAGGAAAACAAAGCTAAAACAAGAGGTAAACGCGAAAATTCGTTAAGGATACAAAGCCAGCAACTGCGCCAGTTTGCACAAAATTTGAAGAAAACTTGCGAGGCGCGGATCAAGACTCCGCTAACCACAGAAGACAAAGACGTGTGCGGCCCGTTTCATTTTTCGCCGGCGCGCCCGTTCGGGAGCGGGCAAAAACCCGCAACCCTTCCGTCGCGGCACCGCTTTTGTTTTTCCGGGAGCTGGACTAGCTTACCTTTGCGTAAGGGGCAGACAGCCGGGACGGAGCCCGATTGGACTTGCCTGAGGGAGGAAAGACATGTTTCGACACGTGAGCCTGGCCCTCGCGGCCGCAATAATGATGACCGGCGCGGCATGGGCCGATCCGATCGAAGGCAATTGGAAAACGCAAGCCGGAGCGACTGCCGCCATTTCGGGTGGCGGCGGGGCATTTTCGATTACGCTCAAATCCGGCAAATTTGCCGGCAAGAACATCGGTTCACTGAAGGTGGCCGGCGACAACAAATATGCCGGCACCATAACCGACCCCGAAACCGACAAGACCTATTCGGGCAAGGCTTCGCTTTCCGGCAGTTCGCTCAAGATGAGCGGCTGCGTGTTCGGCGGGCTGATCTGCAAGAGCCAGACCTGGCACAAGCTCTGATCGTGCCATTCCTGCCGGGGTGCGCGGGGCCAGTCGGCCCCGTTTTCATATATCGGTCTCGCAGCCGCGGCTCGCCATAGGTCACTGCTTTCAAGGCGGCCCGCCCAGAGATCATCAACCATTTTGAACCTCAGATGAACGCCGGCATCAGAGCCGGTTCAGCCTGGGCAAGGCATTGTGATGCGTGTTGAAGGAGACACCGCCCGATGCTTGCCCGCCGCTTCACCATCGTCTGCCTGCTGATGAGCCTGTTCGGCATGTTGTTCGCCGTCCTTGTCGCCGAAGCCGGCCGGCCGGCCCGCGCCTGGGACGTCGCCATTTCCTGCCGGCTCGGTTGCCCGAACCAGCTTCGCCACTGAACCCGACAGCGAGATATTGAAACCCACGCCATGACCCGCCTCACCGCCAATGTCGTCAAGATCCTTCGGCTGCTGCCGCGGACGGCACTCATCCTGACGCTTCTGGCGGCCCCGGTCCTGGCCGTGCCGACGATGCGCGCCGATGCCGGTTCGACCATCGAGGCGCCCGCGCTGAGAAAGTCCGGCGTCGGCTTTGTGCTGCTGGTCAGCTTGCGGCGAGGCTAGGTCGCCGGAAAGAAAACCGCCGACAGCGCGTTTTGAGACCGCCTTACCCCCTCCCAACTGCGCGCCCAACTCTCTATATTGGGTCATGGAAAAGCGAATCTATCCCCAAGCCATTGAATCGGTTGTCACGCCGGAGCCGTTTGGCCGACAGAGCTTCAACGACGCCAAGAAGGCGGTCGCGGCCCTGCAGGTGCTTTACGACCGCAACACCAAGTTCCTGCGCGATTCATTTGCCGCGCTCGCCGCGGGCGGCGACAACAACAAACGCTACCGGGCCTTCTATCCGGAGATCGGCGTCACCACGAGTTCGTTCACCCAGATCGACTCGAGGCAGGCCTATGGTCACATGCCGACGCCGGGGCATTTCTCAACCACAATCACCCAGCCTGCTCTTTTCGAGAGCTATCTCACCGAACAGCTTCGGCTGATCATGCGCAACCACGGCGTTCCGGTCACGGTTTCAGAATCGACCACTCCCATCCCCCTGCATTTCGCCTTTCTCGAAGGCACGCATGTCGACGGTTCCGCTGCGGAACGCATCAAACGGCCGATCCGTGACCTGTTCGACGTGCCGGATCTCGACGGCACCGACGACCAGATCGCCAACGGTACATTTGAAGTGGGATTGGGCGAGGCACGGCCGCTGGCGCCGTTCACGGCACAACGGATCGACTATTCGCTGCATCGGATGTCGCACTATACGGCGACCAGTCCCCAGCATTTCCAGAACTTCGTGCTGTTCACCAACTACCAGTTCTACATCGACGAATTCGTCGCCCGTGCACGCGAATTGATGGCCAATGGCGGTGACGGATATGTAGAGTTCGTCGAGCCTGGCAATATCGTGACCAAAGTGGGCGACAGCGCGCCTGGTGAGGGTGCTGCGCCCCCTCGCCTGCCGCAGATGCCGGCCTATCATCTGAAGAAGCCGAATCATGGCGGCATCACCATGGTCAATATCGGCGTTGGCCCTTCCAACGCCAAGACCATCACCGACCATATTGCGGTGCTGCGGCCGCATGCCTGGGTGATGCTCGGCCATTGCGCCGGCCTGCGCAACACGCAGGCGCTGGGCGATTATGTGCTGGCACACGCCTACGTTCGGGAAGACCATGTCCTCGACGACGATCTTCCGGTCTGGGTGCCGATCCCGCCGCTGGCTGAAATCCAAGTGGCGCTGCAGGAAGCGGTCGCCGAGGTCACCGGGCTTTCCGGCTACGACCTCAAGCGCATCATGCGCACCGGCACCGTCGCCACCATCGACAACCGCAACTGGGAGCTGCGCGACCAGCGCGGGCCGGTGCAGCGGCTGTCGCAGTCGCGGGCGATCGCGCTCGATATGGAATCGGCAACGATCGCCGCCAACGGCTTCCGCTTCCGGGTTCCCTATGGCACGCTGCTTTGCGTATCCGACAAGCCGCTGCATGGCGAATTGAAACTGCCCGGCATGGCGACCGAGTTCTACAAGCGGCAAGTGGCGCAGCACCTGACCATCGGCATCAGGGCGATGGAGAAGCTGGCTGAAATGCCGATGGAGCGATTGCATTCGCGCAAGCTCAGGAGCTTTTCGGAAACGGCCTTCCAGTAAATGCCGAATCGCATGTGTCGGTCCGGGTCAGGACATTTCGTCATCTTGATTGAGCCGCACTTCTGCCGATAGACAAAGCGATGGCACGTATTCGGGAAATGACGGTTGCGCTGGCATTCGTCGCAATGCTTGCACTCTCGGCCGCGCTGGTGGCCGGGTTTTTCGGATCGCTGCATCCGGCCCTCGATTCCTTTGCTCATTTCCGCGTCCATTTTTCGGTGCTGATGGCGCTTTGCGCGCTGCCCCTGCTCGCCACCTCGTTTCGCCTGCAGGCTGCGGCCGCCTTGCTGTTTGCGGTAGCCTCCTTTGCCACCACGTCGAATGCCTTGCCGCTTTCGCGGCTATGGCAGGTGCAGGCCGCCTACGAAGCCAAACCTGGTGACGAGCCGGTCTACCGCCTGCTGCAGATGAACCTCAGGTTCAACAATCCAACGCCTGAGAAAGTGCTGTCGCTGATCGGCCGGACCCAGCCCGATGTGATCACCCTCGACGAGGTGTCCGAGATGTGGAAGGCAAAGCTTGGGCTGCTGTCCGGCGCTTATCCCTACCGGATCCTCTGCCCGTATCCCAATGGCGTGTTCGGCGTTGCGCTGCTGTCCAGACGACCGTTTGCCATAGGCACAGCGCCGCACTGCGACAGCCGCGGCGCAATGGCGATCGCCACGGTCGATTTCGGCGGAACCGACGTCGATGTCGGCGCCATCCACCTCACCTGGCCATGGCCGCACAACCAATCACGGCAGATTGGAGGGTTGTCTGACGAAATCGCCTCGCTTGGCGAGACGTCGATCCTGGCGGGCGACTGCAACGCAGCGCCATGGAGCGCCGCCGTCCGGCGCGTCGCATCGCTTGGCAAGCTGACTGTAATGCCGTCGGTCGGGCCGACCTGGCTCTACAGAAAGCTGCCGGATTTCCTGCGCTTCGCCGGACTGCCGATCGACCAGGTTTTCAGCAAGGGCGCCATCGTTATCCGTTCGGCGTCGACCCTTGAGGACACCGGCTCAGACCATCTGCCGGTGCTGGTGGAGTTTTCGCTACGGTCGCTCGACGAGCACCAGACGGCGACCGCGCTTGCAGCGCTGCCTGGCGGGACGCGAAGCTGAAAATCCGCAGTCCAGTCTCGACCTGGCTTATTACTGGCCCACAAAAGCGCGGATGAGGTGCTCGACAGGGCCGCCGTCGCGATGCTCGTGCGCATCGAAGGCGATCTGCTTTGCCTCGTATTCGGCATAGATGGCATTGATCCGGCGCTTTGCCTCGCGACGTGCCTCGAAACAGTGCGGGTCATCAGCGACTGTCAGCCCTCGAACCGACTTTTCGGTGGCCCGCATCATCTGTCTGGCGATGCGGCCATGGGTCTCTTCATGGGCGCGGACGCCAGCGAAGAACCGCTTCCAGCGCTTCTGCAGCGCAGGCGATGGGGCTGAGACCAGTTTGGGATAGGTATAGAAGAGATTGAGCGTCCCGTTGGCCTGGCGCAGGCGGCAGACGCCGTTTTCCTGATGGGCGTCGAAGGTCCAATCACCGACGCTGTAGCCGGTTTGCGCGATGGCGTGGGTCATGAAGCCGTGCTTCGGCCCACTGCGATCCATGGCCTGGATCAGGGCCGCGCCGGTGGTTCCGGCAATGTTGTAAGTTCGTGTCTTGACCAGCACCTTAGTGCCGGCCAAGGCTGCAGGGGCGCACAATGCCCCGATCGCCACAACGCTCGTCAGAACTGCCAGGCGCATTTTTCCTTCCTCCCTGTCGCCGCAGAAAGGAAACACAGGCAGGCGGTTTATTCAACAATCCTACGGTTGCGCTGCTCCTCATCTTGTTTAGTCCGGAACAAACCTTGTGACTTACATGTTCTGGTAGACCGGGCCCTCGCCGCCCTGTGGCGGCACCCAATTTATATTCTGGTTCGGGTCCTTGATATCGCAAGTCTTGCAGTGCACGCAGTTCTGCGCGTTGATGACGAAGCGCACATCCTTTGCCGCAGGATCGGCGGCGGCATTGCCGTCCTTGTCGACCCATTCGTAGACGCTGGCCGGGCAGTAACGCGTCGAGGGCCCGGCATAGACGTCATGCTCGGAGCGCTTTTGCAGGTCCATGTCGGCGACGAGCAGATGGACCGGCTCGTTCTCCTCGTGGTTGGTGTTGGACAGGAACACCGACGACAGCCGGTCGAAGGTCAGCACCCCGTCCGGCTTCGGGTAGGCGATCTTCTGGTGCGCGGCGGCCGGTTCCAGCGTGGCGTAGTCGGCCTTGCCGTGCTTCATCGTGCCGAAGGGCGAGAAGCCGAACAGCGTGTTCAGCCACATGTCGAGCCCGCCAAGGCCAACACCGACAATGGTGCCGAAACGTGACCATAGCGGCTTGACGTTGCGCACTTTCTTCAGGTCCTTGCCGATATCGGTGGCGCGCCAGGTGGCCTCGTAGGAGGCCAGCTCGTCATTGGCGCGGCCGGCGGCTATCGCATCACAGGCATGCTCGGCCGCCAGCATTCCGGAGAGCACGGCATTGTGCGAGCCCTTGATGCGCGGCACGTTGACGAAGCCGGCCGCGCAGCCGATCAGCGCACCGCCGGGGAAGGACAGTTTCGGCACCGACTGCCAGCCGCCTTCGGTGATGGCGCGGGCACCATAGCCCAGCCGCTTGGCACCCTCGAAGGTACCGCGGATCGCCGGATGGGTCTTGAAGCGCTGGAACTCGTCAAAGGGCGACAGATAGGGGTTCTTGTAGTTCAGGTGAACGACGAAGCCGACTGCCACCTGGTTGTCCTCGAGATGGTAGAGGAAGGAGCCGCCGCCGGTCTTCATGTCGAGCGGCCAGCCGAAGGAATGCTGGACAAGGCCCGGCCGGTGGTTTTCCGGTTTGACCTGCCAGAGTTCCTTGAGGCCGATGCCGTATTTTCCGGGCTCGCGGCCGTCGGAAAGGTGGTATTTGGCGATCAGCTGCTTGGCGAGCGAGCCACGCGCGCCCTCCCCGATCAAGACATATTTGCCCATCAGCGCCATGCCCGGCGCAAAGCCCGGACCGTGCGTGCCGTCCTTCTCGACGCCCATGTCGCCGGTGACGACGCCGGTGACCGCACCGGCCTCGTTGTAGAGCAGGCCGACCGCGGCAAAGCCCGGATAGATCTCGACGCCCAGCGCCTCGGCCTTGGTCGCCAGCCAGCGGCAGACATTGCCGAGCGAGACGATATAGTTGCCGTGATTGTTCATCAGCGGCGGCATCAGGATATTGGGCAGACGGAACGAACCGGCGGGGCCGAGAACCAGGAAATGGTCGTCGGTGACCGGTGTCCTGAAGGGATGACCCTCCTCTTCGCGCCAGCCGGGCAGCAACCGGTCGATGCCGATCGGATCGACGACGGCGCCGGACAGGATGTGCGCGCCGACTTCGCCGCCCTTTTCCAGCACGACGACGGAAAGCTCGGGATTGACCTGCTTGAGACGGATCGCGGCGGCGAGACCGGCCGGGCCGGCGCCGACAATGACCACGTCGAATTCCATGCTTTCGCGTTCGATATCGCTCATCGACCCCTCACTGGCTCGCTATTCCCGGCATCTTGCTGGCTCACGCGCTGCATAGCGCATCAAATAGCGACGGGAAACCGGCGCGGACGTGACAATACCGATTTCATCAAAAAGTCGCGTCCTGCCACACAGATTCGCGGTGGCGAGCATCAATCTTCAATCCTATTCCGTTTGCTCAGATATGTCGCACTGATGTTTTTAATTGTTCGACGGCTTGCTTATCGGCCATACTTCCCGCCATGCGCATATTCAGGCCGGCTGGCTTTTCATCGACGCGCTTTTTTTTCACGCCCGGCCGGATTTGCCGTGCGGCGCTGTTGGCGCTTCTGCCACTGACGACCCTCGATGCCCATGCCGAGCAGCAACTGGTCTGGGCGACCGGCGCCTATTCCTTTTCCGACGAGCGTGGCGGCTTCCGCATCACCGGGGCTTCCGGCATCGGCACGAAAGAGGATCCGCTGGTCATCACCGAAGAGCTGAATTCAGCGACGCCGGTAACGCTTGCCATTCGCACGACAAAGCCGATCCAGCCGTTCGGCAAGGCGGGAGACTTCGCCAATGGTCTGATGTATATGCGCATCGACGTGCTCAACAATAGCGGCCAGGCCTGGGTCGAGTTCCAGTTCGAACTCCAGGAGATCCTCGACCAGCCGAGCGTGTTCGGCGACGGCCTGTCGTTTGACCAGCGCAACAAAACGCCTGAAAATATCTGGTCGAGCAGCTACGCCGATTTCGACCGCAATTTCGAACCGTATGACCGCCTGCTGTTCAAGAACGGCAAGATCGACCCGCTGAAGACCGCCAGCTTCTATTTCCTGATCACCGACTACACGCCGCGCTGGACGTTCTATCTGGTGCAGGATCCGCGCATACCGTCGAGCTGAACTTGCAAATTCAAGCTTTGCGGCCGAATGTGAAACCATGACTGCCGCCCCCCACAATAGCCGAGCCGATCTCGCCGAGCTGCTGGCCTTCTACGCCAGCGCCGGCGTCGACGAGGCACTTGAAGAACACCCGGTAAACAGGTTTGCAGAAGCCAGGCCACCGGAGCGGGTGCCTGCGGCGGCCGCTATGCCGGCCGGTGAAAATGCGGCGCCACAACGCTCGACGAGCGTGTCGCGCGCCGAAATGGGCGAGAGACCCAATACGGCACCGGCAGTGCGAACGTCCCCGGCCATGTCAACGGTGCCCGACGAGGCGCAAGCGGCATTGGCGCGGCAATTGGCGAGATCGGCGGCAAGCCTCGACGAGCTTCGCCAGCACATGGCGGCATTCGACGGCTGCAATCTCAAATTCACTGCCAAGAACCTTGTGTTCGCCGACGGCAATCCGACTGCCGAGGTGATGCTGGTCGGCGAGGCGCCGGGTCGCGATGAGGACATAGAGGGCTTGCCGTTCGTTGGACGGTCCGGCCGGCTGCTCGACCGCATGCTAGGCGCGATCGGTCTTGACCGGACGTCCGTCTACATCGCCAATGTCATTCCCTGGCGGCCGCCCGGCAACCGCACGCCGACCCCGCACGAAACCGAGATCTGCCGGCCGTTCATCGAGCGGCAGATCGAGTTGGTCAATCCGAAGGTGCTGGTCAATCTCGGCGGCCCGTCGGCAAAGACCCTGCTCAACACCTCTGAAGGCATATTGCGGCTGCGCGGCAACTGGCGCGTCCACACGACCCCGTCCGGCGTCGCCATTCCTGCCATGCCGACCCTGCATCCGGCCTATTTGCTGAGAACGCCGGCGCACAAGAAGCTGGCGTGGCGGGATTTCCTCGAAGTGAAGGCGAAGTTGCGGGCGCTTGGGTGATGGTGCAGAGCGCGTCTTCAGTTCTCCCCTTGCGAGAAAGGAAGGGCGGCATCATGACTTCGCAGGTAATTGAAATGCGCCCACTGCCGGCCTAGTCATCTCGTTATGACAGCAGCCCAGATTTCCGCCGGCACTCTCATTCGCGAATGGCGTACACGCCGGCGCATGAGCCAGCTCGACCTCGCTATGGAGGCCGAGATCTCGCAGCGGCATCTGAGTTTCGTTGAAAGCGGCCGCGCCGCACCCTCGCGTGACATGGTGCTGCATCTGGCGGAGCAGCTTTCGATCCCGCTCAGGCAGCGCAACCAGCTGCTGCTGGCCGCCGGCTTTGCCCCGAGCTTCGGCGAACGACCACTTGACGATGCCTCGATGGCACCGGCGATGGCGGCGGTCGAGACCGTGCTCAAGGCGCACGAGCCGTTCCCGGCGCTTGCCGTCGACCGGCATTGGAACCTGGTGTCGGCGAACGCCGCCATCGGCCCGTTCCTCGCCAATGTCGCCGATGCCTCCCTGCTGAAGCCGCCGGTCAACGTTTTGCGCCTCAGCCTGCATCCCGGCGGCATCGCGCCGCGTATCGTCAACCTAGCGGAATGGCGGACGCATCTTCTGGAGCGGCTGAAGCGGCAGAACGACGCTACCGCCGATCCGGTTCTTGTCGAGCTCGAGCGCGAGCTTCGGGCCTATCCGTCCGGCCTTAGAGGCAGCCGGCCGGCGCCGGTCGAACCGAACGCGATTGTCCATCCGCTCAAGCTTGCCCATGGCGACGCGGTGCTGTCGTTCATCAGCACCATCACCGTGTTCGGCACGCCGCTCGACGTGACGCTGTCGGAGCTGGCGATCGAATCTTTTTTCCCCGCCGACGAACAGACGCGGGCGGTGCTGGTGCGGCTGGCGACAGAGCGGACTGACGCAGTGAAGCCGTGATCACCCTTCCGGCGCGACGGCCTTGCGGGTGCGGGTGCGTTCGAGACCAAGCTGGCGCTCGCGCCAGATGATGAAAATCCCCGCCGCAACCACGATCATGCCGCCGACCAGCATGTTGATCGTGGCGACGTCGCCAAAGACCAGATACCCGACTACGACGCCGAGGATCATCGAAGTGTATTCGAAGGGTGCCACGACGGAAGCCTCGGCATGGCGATAGGCCGAGGTCATCAGGATCTGGCCAAGCCCGCCGCAAAAACCCGCGGCAATCAGAAGCCCCGCCTGTGTCGTCGTCAGCGCCTGCCAGCCGAATGGCAGCGAAAGCAGCGCCATGAGGCTCGCGGTAACCGAAAACCACAGCACGATGGTCGCCGTCCGCTCGCTCTGGACGAGGTTGCGAACCAGGAGCATGGCGATGGCGGAGATCGCCGCGGCTATGAGGGCGGCAATGACGCCGAGCACCTCCTGATCGCCGAGGGCAGCGCCCGAACTGAGCAGCGTCAGTTCCGGCCATGAGATGATCAGCACCCCGACCAGGCCGACGGCAACCGCACTCCAGCGATAGATGCGGATGGCTTCGCCGAGGAAGATCGAACTGAACACCACGACCAGCAGCGGCTGCGCGTAGTTCAGCGTGATCGCCTCCGGCAGCGGCAGCCGCGTCAGCGCGAAGAAGCCGAGCCCCATGGCACAGACACCGACGACGCCGCGCGCAATGTGGTTGAGCGGGCGCTTTGTCGAAAAGGCGGTTCCGAGTTTTCCCTGGAAGGCGAGGAAGGCGATGATCGGAAAGATGGCAAAGAAGGAGCGGAAGAAGACGATCTGGCCCGCCGGCACGGTGCCTGCCGCCTTGATGCAGGACGACATGCCGACGAAGACCGCCACCGATACGATCTTGAGCACGATCCCGGTCAGCGTGCTGTGCTCGCCGGCAAGATCGCCGGCAGCAAGCACTGGCGAATCCGGTCTGGCTGTCACGCCCCTTTTGCTTCCTGGATCGCCGCGCAGATGCACGCCGGCGTTGCCGGCATGATGCCGCAGGTGCGGTAGAGCGCGTCGGCCACCGCATCGAGCGCGGCAGGCGTCGACCCGATCGTACCCGCCTTCCCGGCGCCTTTGATGAAGGCCCGATCCTCGCGACGCAACACAGAGGCGCCCATCCCGAATTTCGGCGTGACGATGGTCATGGAAGCCTCGCGATGATGCTTGGGAAATGATCGCCTGAAATAGACGTCGCTGCAGTTTTGTCGAGGGACCGTTTCGTGTAAAGAGCGCAGACTTCAAATTATTTGGACCAGCGGACCCGCCCGCCGCTCCCGGATCGACAGGAAAAATCAAGGAATGCGCACAGATACCGGCCAGGTCTTCAAACTCGAAGACTATCGCCCTAGTGATTATCTGATTCCGGAAACCAGCCTGACTTTCCGCCTTTCGCCTGAAGCAACGCATGTCACCGCCGTGCTGACGGTCGAACGTCGCGACGAGACTGCCGTGTCGGTCCCACTGGTGCTGGATGGCGACGGGCTGACGCTCCGCAGTATCGCCATCGACGGCCAGGAACCGAGCCTTGAGGATTTTCTCATCACGCCCGATCAACTGACAATCATCAGCCCCCCTGCCACTAGGCGCTTCCAGCTGAGAATTGAAACCGTGTTGGCGCCGGCGCAGAACGAAGCGCTGATGGGCCTCTATCGCTCCAGCGACGTCTATTGCACGCAATGCGAGGCCGAAGGCTTTCGCCGCATCACTTATTTCCTCGACCGTCCCGACATCCTGTCGGTCTATACGGTGCGTATCGAAGCGGAGCGCAATGAGGCGCCGCTGCTTTTGTCCAACGGCAACCCGGCCGGCAGCGGCGAGCTTGCCGGCGGCTGGCACTATGCGGTCTGGCACGACCCCTTCCCCAAGCCGTCCTATTTGTTTGCGCTGGTGGCGGGCGACCTCGGCAAGATCTCGGACAGTTTCGTTACCCTGTCTGGCCGCAAAGTCGAGCTCGCAATCTATGTCGAACCGGGCAAAGAGAGGCTCGCCGGCTACGCCATGGACGCTTTGAAACGGTCGATGAAATGGGACGAGGAGGCATTCGGCCGCGAATACGACCTCGATGTCTTCAACATCGTCGCCGTGTCCGACTTCAATATGGGCGCGATGGAGAACAAGGGTCTCAACATCTTCAACGACAAATATGTGCTGGCCGACCAGGAAACCGCGACCGACGCCGATTTCGCCAATATCGAAGCCATCATTGCGCATGAGTATTTCCACAATTGGACAGGTAACAGAATCACTTGTCGTGACTGGTTCCAGCTTTGCCTGAAGGAAGGCCTGACCGTTTTCCGCGACCACGAATTCTCCGCTGATCAGCGCTCGCGCGCCGTCAAGCGCATCGCCGAGGTACGTACGCTGCGCGCCCATCAGTTTCCCGAGGACCAAGGGCCGCTGGCGCATCCGGTGCGGCCGCGCCGCTACCGCGAGATCAACAATTTCTATACGGCGACGGTCTATGAAAAGGGCTCGGAAGTCGTGCGCATGATCCACACTATCCTCGGCGCAGAGACGTTCCGCGCCGGCATGGACCTCTACTTCGAACGTCACGACGGCCAGGCGGCGACGATCGAAGACTTCATCAAGGTGTTCGAAGACGTTTCCGGTCGCGACCTGTCGCAGTTTTCGCTCTGGTATCATCAGGCCGGTACGCCGAACCTGACCGTCAGTTCGGCGTATAATCCTGCGGCGCAGGAATTCACGCTCGAAATCGAGCAGTCGGTGCCGCCAACGCCGTCGGAAAGCCGCAAACGGCTGATGCACATTCCGCTTGCCTTCGGCCTGGTCGGCGCCGGCGGAGAGGCGACAGCCTATAGCGGCGTGGAGGGGGCGAATGTCGAGGACGGCGTCATCCATATCCGCAAACGCCGCCATGTCGTCAGGTTTTCCGGGATTGCCGAGCGGCCGGCCATGTCGCTCAACCGCGGCTTTTCGGCGCCGGTGACGCTTTCGGTCGAGCAGCGGCCCGACGACCTGTTTTTTCTGGCTGGCCACGACAGCGACGCCTTCTCGCGCTGGCAGGCGTTCAACACGCTTTTGACCGATGCGCTGATTGCAGCTTTCCGCCAAATCCTGGACCACAGGCAACCCGAGTTCAGCGCCCGGCTGACCGGGCTTACCGGCAAAATAGCCGGCGACGACGCGCTCGAACCCGCCTATCGGGCACTGGCGCTGGCGCTGCCCGGCGAGGCCGATATCGCCCGCGACATCGGCAAGAACATCGACCCCGATGCCATTCTCGCGGCGCGCGGGGCGCTGGCAGTTGCGATCGCCGAGGCCAACCGCGAGATATTCTCCAACTTTTACGATCGGCTCGCCGACAATGGTCCGTTCAGCCCGGACGCGGCCAGTGCCGGGCGGCGGGCGCTGCGCAATGTCCTGCTGGACTATCTCTCCTTGCTGCCGGGAGGTGCGGAACTCGCTGCCCGGCACTTCCAATTGGCGACCAACATGACGGATCGTGCCGCGGCGTTGACCGTGCTTGCGCACCGTCACCACGGCTCACCTGAGGCAACCAAGGCACTGGCCGATTTCGAGGCGAAATATGCAACCGATCCGCTGGTCATGGACAAATGGTTCCAGATCCAGGCCAGCGTGCCCGGCCCGCAAACCGTCGACGCGGTGCGCGCTTTGACCAGCCACCCAGCGTTCTCGATGGCCAACCCGAACCGGGTACGCTCGCTTATCGGTACGTTTTCCAGCGCCAACCAGACCGGCTTTCATCGCGCCGACGGCGAGGGCTACCGGCTTTTCGTCGAAACGGTGCTGCAGGTCGAAAAACGCAACCCGCAGGTGGCCGCCAGGCTGGCGACGGCGCTCAGGTCGTGGCGCTCGCTCGAACCCGTGCGGCAGGCCAAGGCAAGGGAGGCGTTGCTTTCAATCGCCAATACCGAGAAGCTGTCGGCCGATTTGCGAGACATCGTCGAGCGCACCCTGGCGTAAGCGACCCCCCCTTCTCCCCTTATCGTGGGAGAAAGGGAAGACCATCCGAAAACCCATTATTTTAGTCGATTTTTAATCTTTTTTCGCCGCACCTCTGGACAAGGCGAATCACCTTTGATTCTTTAGTGACGATTCGGAAGTGCGGCGTTGCCGGATCGTCAAGCGGGACAGAAAATCGGGGAGTGCCATTTATGGCGAAGGCGGACGCGTGGGGCGCGCCCGGTGGGACGGCGTTTGAGCGTCGCGAGGCGCGAAACGACGGTCTCGCGGGCAATACGCGGCTCATCGCTGAACCTGCCTACCGACGGCTGCTGGCAGCCGAGCCGCTGTTGCGGCGATCGATACCGGCCCTCATTATCATGTTTCTGTTGATCATCGCAGTACTGCGCTTTCTGTCGCTGATGAACGAGCGCGACGAGATCGAGCGCGATGCCAAGGCGATCCTTGCGCTGGCCGCCGGCCAACTGGCCAGTTCGATCGCCGACGCGACCATGGTTTCCGCGCCAGGTGCGATCCAGGACCTGCTGGAGAGCACCGGTCGTCAGGGCGCGATGGGCCGAAGCCACGTACTGGCGATCACCGACAACGCCTTCAAGATCATTGCCGTATCGCCGCAGTCGATGCACTGGGAGGGCCGATCGCTCGATGGCGTCGTGCAGGGCGGGCAGCCGCTGTTCATGTTCGGCGACCGCGCCGGAGTGATGGAGGTCAGCATCGGCGGACAGGACTGGTACGCGGCAGTGAGCCTGGCGAATGGCCGAAAGGGTGCCGCGGCAGCGTTCGTGCCGCAGGAGGCAGTTTTTGACGCCTGGCGCAAGACGGTCTCACTCAATGTCACGCTGTTCGTGCTGACGGCCGGCGTGCTGATCGTCATCCTTTATGCCTATTTCGGCCAGGCGGCGCGTGCCCAGGCCGCCGACCGCATCTATCTCGAAGCCCACCAGCGCATCGACATGGCGTTGGTGCGCGGCCGCTGCGGCCTGTGGGATTGGGACATGGTGCGCGGCAAGATGTACTGGTCGCGCTCAATGTACGACATGCTGGGCTACGAGCCTTGCGACACGATGCTGTCGTTCGGCGAAGTCGACGAAATCATTCATCCCGAGGACGGCGATTTGTTCGAACTCGCCAACAGGATCGTCGCACGCGAGATCGATCATATCGACCAGGTGTTCCGGATGCGCCATGCCGACGGGCAATGGGTTTGGATGCGCGCAAGAGCACAGGTTATCGACCCGGAAGCGCCGGAGATCCAGCTGATCGGCATCGCCGTCGACGTCACCGAGCAGCGGCACCTGGCGCTGCGCTCCGAAGCGGCGGACCTGCGCCTGAGGACGGCCATCGAAAACATCAACGAATCCTTCGTGCTGTGGGATTCGTCCGAGCGCCTGATCATGTGCAATTCCAAATACCAGCAGGACAACGGCCTGTCGGATCGCGACGTGATGCCGGGCGCTCCGCGCGCCGTTCTGGAGGAACGCATGCTAGCCTTTGCCTCGGAGCGGCGGCTTGCCAATACCAATGGACCGCAAGGGGGCGTGACCTTCGAGCGCCAGCTTGCCGACGGCCGCTGGCTGCAAGTGAACGAGTTGCAGACAAGGGACGGCGGCACCGTCTCCGTCGGCTCCGACATCACCCAGATCAAGCTGCACCAGGAGAAGCTGGTCGACAGCGAGCGCCGGCTGATGGCGACAATTCACGACCTCAGCCTTGCCCGCCGCGCGGAAGAAGAACGGGCTCGTGAGCTCGTCGAGCTCAATCGCAAATACATGAAGGAAACCGAGCGGGCCGAAGCGGCAAACCGGGCCAAATCCGAATTCCTGGCCAACATGTCGCACGAGTTGCGCACGCCGCTCAACGCGATCATCGGCTTCTCGGAACTGATGGAACGGCGGCTGTTCGGGCCGCTGGGGTCGCCGCGCTACGAAGAGTATGCTACCGACATCAACGGCAGCGGCAAATATCTTCTCGGCGTGATCAACGACATCCTCGACATGTCGAAGATCGAGGCCGGCCAGTTCGCCCTGGATCAGGAAGAAATCGATCTCTGCCCGCTCATCAGGGAGACGGTTCGCGTCGTCTCGCTGCAGGCGGCGGAAAAGTCGATCACCGTCGAAACCCGCATCGCCGATTCGCTGACGCTGTTCGCCGACCGCAGGGCGATCAAGCAGATCCTTATCAACCTTCTGTCCAATGCGGTGAAGTTCACCGGGCAAGGCGGCCACATTTCGGTCAGAGCCCGCAGCATTTCCAGCGCGCTGATCCTGACGATCGAGGACAATGGCTGCGGCATCCCGAAAGCCGCGCTGAGCAAGCTCGGACGGCCATTCGAACAGGTGCAGAACCAGTTCTCCAAGAGCCATGCCGGCTCCGGTCTCGGCCTCGCCATCTCGCGCTCGCTGGCCGAGCTTCAGGGTGGCGCGCTGAAGATCCGTTCGACCGAAAGCATCGGCACGATCGTCTCGGTACGCATCCCGATGAGGAAAGTCGCGCAGGCGGTCAGGGCGGCTGCCTGAATGACCAGATAAGTCTCCGGCGGCTCGCGTCGCCGGAGCGGTTGTCAATTCTCACTGCATGCCGTCAGCGCCATCATTGCCCTCGCCGTCCCATTGGCGGTGGCGGCCGAGACCCTTCGGCAGTTCGTTCTTCTCGATCTTGCCGTCATTGTCACGGTCGAGCATGGCGAACACCTTCTTCTGGCGGCTGGTGATATCGTCGGCGGTCAGCGTCCCGTCGCCCTTGGTGTCGTAGCGGGCGATGATGCGCCTGGCCATCTGCTCGAAGCGTGCCTTCTCCAGCGCGTCGGCGAGCTGCGCCACGGTCAGCTTGCCGCCATTGTCAGCGACCATCTTCTTCAGTCGAGCGTTCATGGCGTCGGAGAACTGGTCGAAGGTGATGGTGCCGTCATTGTCCTTCATGACTT
Source organism: Mesorhizobium sp. M0136 (assembly GCF_040322515.1). Lineage (NCBI taxonomy): Bacteria > Pseudomonadati > Pseudomonadota > Alphaproteobacteria > Hyphomicrobiales > Phyllobacteriaceae > Mesorhizobium > Mesorhizobium sp. M0136. The sequence continues at coordinate 136,435 of NZ_JAMYTP010000008.1, read as the reverse complement.
TGCCGAGGCGCATCATCATGCCGCCGCGCGGCCCGGCGCCGGAGTGCTCGTCTGCATAGGCTGCGGTGCCGACGGCGCCGGCCAGGGCTGCGAAAACGAGTGCAAGTCTGGTTGTCTTTCTCATGGTCTTCTCCTGTTGCATCGTCACCCCCGATGCTAGAGCGGCGGACCTTCAATCCCCCGCTCTATCTCTTTGATTGAACATCGGAACCTCCCAGAAAAGGTCGCAATTTTGGGTCCGATGCTCTCGCCCGTACGGCTGGTTGCCGTCACGGTAGTTTCGCACGAAGCAGAAGGTCGAAATCCTTTCTGACCTTCTGCGACGTCTCCTTGAGATGCGCTTCAAGCACACCGAAATCAGGCAGGTCGGTGACTGCAAGAAGCAGATCGGAAAGCCCTGGCGGAACGTCGTCGCGTTCGAACGCGCCGGTGAGGCAAAGCCGGATCATCTGAGTCAGCGCCAGATAGAGCGAAAAGGCATCCACCAGTTCCTGCCTGACCTGGGCGTCGACGAAATCCGGCGCCAGGCGCGACAGGACCTCAGCCGTGCCGGTGGCCCTGCGGCCGGCTTCGATCTTTCCCGTGATCAACGCAACCTGGGCAATGAATTCGAGATCTATGAGGCCGCCCGGGATCAGCTTGATGTCCCAGGGATCGCGCGGCGGCTTCTCCTTGTCGACCATGGCGCGCATCTCGGATGCCTCGGCCATCACCTTGGCTGGATCGCGCGGCAGAGCGAGCACTGCGGCAACTTCCTCCTCAACCTCGCGGCAGAGCTCGGCATCGCCACCGATCGTGCGGGCCCGCGCCAGCGCCATATGCTCCCACGTCCAGGCGTCCTGGCGCTGGTACTTCTTGAAGGCATCGACGTGCGTGGCCACCGGCCCCTTGTTGCCGGACGGTCGCAGACGAAGGTCGAGCTCGTAGAGCACGCCCTCGGCGGTCGGCGCGGAAACGGCGGCGATCAGCCGCTGCGTCAGCCGGCTGTAGTAATGCGACGGGGCAAGCGGCTTGTCGCCGTCGGACTCCTCGGCATCGGCGTCGTGATCGTAGAGCAGGATGAGGTCGACGTCGGAACCCGCCGTCAGTTCGCGGCTGCCGAGCTTGCCCATGCCGAGCAGTGCGACCCTGCCGCCGGCAATATAGCCATGACGCAATGCGAATTCCGCTGTCACCGCCTGCAACGCCGCCTCGATGGTCAGGTCGGCGAGATCGGAAAAGGCGCGGCCGGCGCGCGGCGCATCGATCGACCCGGCAAGCAGCCTGACGCCGATCAGGAATTTTTGCTCCGAAGCAAAGATGCGCAGCCGGTCGAGCACGTCCTCGTAAGCCCTGTCGCCTTCGAGGAAGGCGGCAAGGCGCGCCGACAGATAGGCGCGGTTGGGCAGTTCGCTCAGCAGCGCCGGATCGAGCAGGCCATCGAAGACATGCGGCCGGCGCGTGATGATGGCGGCCAGCCGCGGTGCTGCGCCCATGATCGTCGCCATCAGCTTCAGCAACGCCGGATTCGACTGCAGCAGCGAAAAGAGCTGGATGCCGGCAGGCAGGCCGGCAAGGAATTCGTCGAAGCGGATCACCGCCTCGTCCGCCCGCCGCGTCTGGCCGAAGGCTTGCAGCAGCGCCGGCGTCAGTTCGGTCAGCCGCTCGCGTGCCTCCGCCGACCGGGTGACGCGGTAGCGGCCGAAGTGCCAGCCGCGGATAACCCGGCAGATGTCGCTCGGCCGCTGGAAGCCGAGCCGCCGCAGGGTCTGCAAGGTATCGGGATCGTCGACGTCGCCGGTAAAGACCAGATTGCCGATGCCGGCCGAAAGCTCCGGCGCGGTCTCGAACAGCGCTGCATAGTGGCGCTCGACCTGATGCAGCGCCGCGCGGAACGTTTCGGCAAAGCCTGCCGCATCGGCAAAGCCCAGCATGCGGGCGACGCGTTCCAGCCCCTCTTCGTCCTCCGGCAGAATATGCGTCTGCTGGTCGGCAACCATCTGGATGGCATGTTCGACGCGGCGCAGGAACCAGTATTGCCTGGTGAGTGCATCGCGCGCGTCGGCGGTGATCCAGCCGCGCGCGGCGAGTTCGCCGAGCATCGGCACGGTCTCGCGGCCGCGCAGTTCGGGAAAGCGGCCGCCGGCGATAAGCTGCTGGGTCTGGACGAAGAACTCGATCTCGCGGATGCCGCCGCGGCCAAGCTTGACGTTGTGGCCCTTGACCGCGACCTCGCCATGGCCCTTGTGGGCGTGGATCTGGCGCTTGATCGAATGGACGTCGGCAATCGCCGCATAGTCCATGTATTTGCGCCAGATATAGGGCTGCAGTTCCTTCAGGAACGCGGCGCCGGCGGCAACATCGCCGGCCACCGGGCGAGCCTTGATCATGGCGGCGCGCTCCCAGTTCTGGCCGCGCGCCTCATAGTAGCGCAGCGCCGCCTCGACCGGGATCGCCAGCGGCGTCGAGCCGGGGTCGGGACGAAGCCTGAGATCGGTGCGGAAGACGTAACCATGCTCGGTGCGGTCCTGGAGGATACGGACCAGCCGACGGGTCAGGCGCGAAAACAGCTCTGTGGCATCGAGCGGATCGACGACGGCAGGCGCATCGGGGTCGAAGAAGGCGACGAGGTCGATGTCGGAGGAGAAGTTCAGCTCATGCGCGCCGAGCTTACCCATGCCGAGCAGAATCCAGCCCGAGCGTCGCGCCGGATTTTTGGGATCCGGCAATCGGAGCCTGCCCTGCTCATGCGCGTCGCGGAGCAGGAAATCGACGGCCGCACGCGTGCAGGCGTCGGCAAGGTCGCTCAGTCGCCGCACTGTCAACGAGGTCTCGGCCTCGCCCGCGAGATCGGCCAAGGCGATCAGGAAATGCGCCTCCGCCTTGCATTGGCGCAGCTCCATCATCAGGTTGCTTTCGGAGACGGCCTCTGCGCGTGCTGCCTTGTCGACCGCGGCGCCGATCGATGACAGCCGCGCCTCGACCCTCCCGTCGAAAAGCGCATCGAGTATCCGCGGCCGGCGGCGCGCGGTATCGCGCAGGAACGGCGACAGGTCGAACACAGCGGCGAGGAAATCCTGGACGACCCCCTTGCCGGCGAGAAATTTCGCCAGTCGCGGCAGTTCCTTTTGCCGCGCGGCGTCGGCGATCTCCGACAGTTCCTGCCTGGCGCGGCTTGCATCCAGCGGAACGAGCTCTACCGCCGGCTTCAACAGCCAGTCCGTTTCCAGGCGTCGCACGGCCATCCTCGCCACCATCAGCGATCCTCCCGCCCGGGAAAACTCATGACGACGGACAATCCGGGATTGCCGGGCAGAAGCTCAAGCCGTCCGTTGTGGAATGTCATGATCGCCTTGGCGAGACTCAAGCCAAGGCCGGAACCCGGCTGCGAGCGGCTCTTTTCCAGCCGCACGAAACGCTCGGTCACCCTGGCGCGGTCGACATCGTCGGGAATGCCCTGGCCGTTGTCGGAGACGGCGAGTCTGATCTCGCTACCGATACGCTCCAGCGTCACGCGAACCGTAGGCCTGGAGGTCGAGTCGGTCGAATATTTGATCGCGTTGTCGACGATGTTGGACAGCGCCTGGCCGATCAGCTCGCGATTGCCGTCGACGAGGAAAGAACCTTGCACCGAAGTTTCGAGCGTCACGCCCCCCTCCTCCGCTACCGGCTCGTAGAGTTCGACGACGTCGTGCACGGCAGCGGCCAGATCGACCCTGGTGGTGCTTTCCGAGGAATAGCCGGCCTCCAGCCGCGAAATCATCAGGATAGCGTTGAAGGTCTTTATCAGCTGATCGGATTCGGCGATCGTTCCTTCCAGCGCCTGCCGGTAGCCACTGGTGTTGTGCTTGCCGGAAAGCGTCGCCTCGGCGCGATTGCGCAGCCTGGTCAGCGGCGTCTTCAGGTCGTGGGCGATGTTGTCGGAGACCTGCTTCAGGCCCTCGTTCAGCGTGGCGATCCGGGCCAGCATGGAATTGAGGTTTTCCGACAGCCGGTCGAACTCGTCACCGGCGCCGGTGACCGGCAGCCGGCCGGAAAGATCGCCGCCCATGATGCGGCGGCTCGCCTCCGACACGCTGTCGATGCGCTTCAGCGCCGCGCGCCCGACGAAGAACCAGATCAGCAGCCCGCCGACGCCCATCATGCCGAGCGCCAGCATCAAGGCGCGGCGAATGACGGCGCGGAAGCGCTCCGGCTCGCCGAGGTCGCGGCCGACCAGCATGATCATCTGGTTGGGCAGGCGCAGCACCAGAGCAACGGCGTTGTGGCCTTTCTCGCCTTCGGCCTGGACTTCGCTCTGGGCGGGCTCGTTCGGGTCGGAGACCGGGTTGCGCTGCCGCTCGAGCTCGCCCTCACCGAAGCGGCGGTAGGAGAACGGTTCGGTGGTCCAGCCCTCGGCCTCGATCACGCCTGGCTCCAGGCTCTGCACGTTGCCGGTCAGGATCTGGCCGTTGGCATCGGCGATCAGATAGAGATTGGCGCCGGGCTGGCGGGAGCGCTGCTCGACGACGCGGACCAGCAGCGGCAGGCCGCCGCGCTGATAGGCGCGGGCAAGGCCGAGCACCTCGTCGTTGATCGTCTCCTGCGTCTGGGCGGTCAGCATGCGCACCGAGAGCGAGGTCATGTACAAGACCAGCAACACCGCACACAGCGCAAAAAGCAGAAGATAAAGCGCCGAAAGCCGCGCTGCCGTCGTCTTCATGATGGCCGGCACGGAAAGAGCCATGGGGTTCTAGCCGCTTTTCAGCATATAGCCGGCGCCGCGAACCGTGTGGAGGATCGGCTTGTCGAAGCCCTTCTCGATCTTGCCCCGCAGCCGCGAGATATGAACGTCGATGACGTTGGTCTGCGGATCGAAATGGTAGTCCCAGACGTTCTCGAGCAGCATGGTGCGCGTCACCACCTGGCCGGCATGGCGCATCAGATATTCGAGCAGGCGGAACTCGCGCGGCTGCAGCGTTATCTCGCGCCCGGCGCGGCGCACCGAATGCGACAGCCGGTCGAGTTCGAGATCACCGACCCGGTAGACGGTTTCGGCTTCCCTGGCGCTGGCGCGGCGGTTCAGCACCTCGACGCGGGCGAGCAGTTCGGAAAAGGCGTAGGGTTTGGTCAGGTAGTCGTCACCGCCGGCGCGCAGACCGGTGACCCGGTCGTCGACTTCGCCGAGCGCCGACAGGATGAGCACGGGCGTCGTGTTGCCTCGGGACCTGAGCCCGGCAATGACAGACAGGCCGTCGCGGCGCGGCATCATGCGGTCAACGACCATGACGTCATAGTCGCCGGAATCGGCGAGCGCGAAGCCGGTTTCGCCGTCGCCGGCGACATGGGCGGTATGGCCGGCCTCGGCGAACGCCTTCTGCAGGTAGTCGGCTGCCTCGCGATCGTCTTCTATGACGAGAATCTTCATAGAACCGTTATACGCGATTTCGCTGGAAGATTGAGTGGCCGGCATACGCATCGTGGCCTTCTCCATGGCGTATCGCGAACAAAGTGATTCAGGGATACGCGGTAAGTCTTTGTTTTAGCATGTCGTAGCCTAAAACCGCTTCACGCTTTGAGCGACATGTTCGAGCGGCAGCGGGCGATGGGAAGCCCGCTGCCGCTGGGGCGGAACACGATGACTGACTAACGTATTCAGGCCCCGTGCTTTCCCGTGCAGCGGCTCGGGGGTGTTGAAAACCGCCGCACCGGAAAAGTCAGCCCTTGGCGACGGGCAGTGCGACGAAGCGGTTGCTGTCGTCGCGGGTGATCTGCATCAACACCGCCTTGCGGCCGGACTTCACCGCGTCGGCCATCGCCTTGTCGACGTCGGCGGTGCCGCTCACTTCCGTCGAATTGACGGAGGTGATGACGTCGCCGGGCTGGATGCCGCGATCGGCGGCATCGCTGTCGGGGTCGACGTCGGTCACCACAAGTCCCTTGCCATTTTCGGACTTGGTAACGGTCAGGCCGAGATCGGCGAGCGTGTCGGTCTTCGGTGCCGGAGCAGGCTGCTGGTCGACCGAGGCCTGCTTGTCGCTCGACGGCAGCTTGCCAAGGTCGACCTTGACCGCCTCGCTCTTGCCGTTGCGCCACACCGTGACATCGACCGATTTGCCGGGCGGGTAAGCGCCAATCAGTCGGGCGAGTTCCTTCGGTGAAGCAACGTCCTTGCCGTCCACCTGGGTGATCACGTCACCGGCGGTGATGCCGGCCTTCTTGCCGGGACCGCTGTCCTGCGCGCTGGCAACGAGCGCGCCCTTGCCGGACCCAAGGCCAAGCGACTCGGCGATTTCGGGCGTGACCGGCTGGATTTCGACGCCGAGCCAGCCGCGCTGGACGGTACCGTTCCTCATCAGATCCTGCACGACCTGCTTGGCGGTCGAAGCGGGAATATCGAAGGCAATGCCGACGCTGCCGCCCGACGGCGAGAAGATCGCGGTGTTGATGCCGACAACCTGGCCGTTGAGGTTGAAGGTCGGGCCGCCCGAATTGCCGCGGTTCACCGAGGCGTCGATCTGGATGAAGTCGTCATAGGGACCGGCGCCGATATCGCGGCCGCGGGCCGAAACGATGCCGGCGGTAACCGTGCCGCCGAGGCCGAACGGATTGCCGACAGCCACCACCCAGTCGCCGACGCGAACCTTGGAATCATCGGCGAAGTCGACATAGGTGAACCTGTTACCGTCATCGACCTTGAGCACGGCAAGATCGGTGCGCGGATCGGTGCCGATCAGCTTGGCGTCGAGTTCCTTGCCGTCATTGGTCACCACGGTGAAGGCGGCGCCCTCCTCGACGACATGGTTGTTGGTGACGAGATAGCCGTCATCGGAGATGAAGAAACCCGACCCTTGCGCCACCGGCCGCGGCTGGTCGTTGTTGCGGTCACGATGTCCAAAACGGCGCATTCCGTTCGGGCCCTGATCGCCAAAGCCGCGGAATTCGCGGAAGAAACGCCGCAGCTGCGGGTTATCGGGAAGATTGCCTAAGCCGTCCTCGTCGTCCATCTGGTCGGAACCGTCATCCGCCGTCGGCTGGATCTTGGCCTTGACGCGCACGCTGACAACCGCCGGTGAAACGCGCTCGACCACATCGGCGAAGCTTGGGACCTGCGGTGCCTCGACACGCACGGCGTCGGCCAGCACCGGGGCTGTCCCGGTGGCAACGGCGCCGAAGCCGATCGCGCCGGCAATGGCCAGGGATGCGGCTGCGGCCAGCAGGCGTTTGCGAGTGCGAAGAGATGAATTGGGGGCAACATTCATGGTTCTCGTATCCTCTTTTCAAGGGACGCCCCTTGTTTGGCATCCTCGACAAAGGAAATAGAGAGCCGCACATTACGGCGCCATTTCCGGTACATGAAACTTTCGTAATGTATCGATCAATCGCGGCGGAGCATTGCGTCCAACGCCGCCTGCTCGTCCGCGGTCAGGGCATTGGTCGCCGTCGAGCGGCGCGAGCGGGCGGCCAGCAGGATAAACGTCCCGCCAACGAGCAGCAGAAGAACTGGCGTCCCCCAGAGCAAGACATTGCGCAGATTGAAGCGTGGCTTCAGCAGCACGAACTCGCCGTAGCGCGAAACGACATAGTCCATCACCTGCTGATCGGTATCGCCGGCGACCAGGCGCTGGCGCACAAGGATGCGCAGGTCACGGGCAAGATCGGCATCGGACTCGTCGATCGACTGGTTCTGGCAGACCATGCAGCGCAGGCCTTCCGACAAAGCGCGCGCCCTCGCCTCGAGTGCCGGGTCGGCGAGCACCTCGTCGGGCTTGACCGCCTGCGCGGCGCCGGCGAACAACAGCGCCAGCAGCAGGACCAGCGAGGCCAGCGTGCTCCTTCTCATTGCGGGCTCGCCGATGGCATGGCGCCTGCAGGCTTGCGGCGCGACGGTGCGCCGACGCGCAGGCGGCGGTCGAGCAGCGACATCGCCGCGCCCGCCATCATCACCAGTCCGCCGCCCCAGATCAGCGTCACCAGCGGCTTCCACCACAGACGAACGACCACCGAGCCATCGCTGCCCTCGTCGCCAAGCGAAAGATAGAGCTGGCTGAAGCCGATCGTCCTGATGCCGGATTCGGTCGTGGTCATCTGGCGCACCGGATATGAGCGCTTGGCCGAGGTGATCTCGCCTGCGACGCTGCCGTCGGCGCCAAGCAGGGCGAAGCGGCCGCGATCCTCACTGTAGTTAGGCCCCTGGGCCGGGTAGAGCCCCTCGAAGCGCAGCTTGTGACCGGACAGTTCGACGGTCTCGCCGGCATGCATCGACAGGATTTTTTCGGTGCCGAAGCAAAGCGTGCCGACAATGCCGAGCGTCGTCAGCCCGAGACCGAGATGCGCAAGCGCTGTACCGAAGACCGAGCGCGGCAGGCCGGCGAAGCGCCTGAGCATGGTGGCGAGCGCGACGGTGCCGAAGCCGGATTTGACGGCGAGATCGGTGAGCGCACCGCAGATTAGCCAGAAGGCAAGGCCGACCCCGAGCGCTGCGAACACCGATGCGCGATCGATGAACAAGGCCGTCACCAGTACGGTGAGCAGCGCCGCGGCGAAAGCCGCCATCAGGCGCTGGGCGACCGCGAAAATGTCGCCGCGCTTCCAGGCGAGCAGCGGCCCGAACGGCACGACGACCAAGAGCGGCACCATCAGCGGGCCGAATGTCAGGTTGAAGAACGGCGCGCCGACCGAAATCTTGTCGGCAGACAGGGCTTCGACGACGAGCGGGTAGAGCGTGCCGACCAGCACGGTGGCGGTGGCGGTGGTCAGGAACAGATTGTTCAGGACCAGCGCGCCTTCGCGCGAGATCGGGTGAAACAGGCCGCCGGCCGTCAGCCGGGAGGCGCGCAAGGCAAACAGCGCCAGCGAGCCGCCGATGAACAGCGTCAGGATGCACAGGATGAAAACGCCACGCGTCGGATCGGTCGCGAATGCGTGCACCGAGGTCAGCACGCCGGAACGCACCAGGAAGGTGCCGAGCAGCGACAGTGAGAAGGTCAGGATCGCCAGAAGCAGCGTCCAGATCTTCAGCGCCGAGCGCTTTTCCATGACGATGGCCGAATGCAGCAGCGCCGTGCCCGCCAGCCACGGCATGAAGGATGCGTTCTCGACCGGATCCCAGAACCAGAAGCCGCCCCAGCCGAGCTCGTAATAGGCCCAGTAGGAGCCCATGGCGATGCCGCCGGTCAGGAACATCCAGGCGACCAGCGTCCATGGCCTTACCCAGCGCGCCCACGAAGCGTCGATGCGGCCCTCGATGAGGGCAGCGACAGAGAAGGAAAAGCAGATCGAGAAACCGACATAGCCGAGATAGAGCAGCGGCGGATGGATGGCGAGGCCGAGGTCCTGCAGGATCGGGTTGAGATCGCGGCCCTCGATGGGCGCCGGATTGAGCCTGACGAACGGGTTCGACGTTGTCAGGATGAACAGGAAGAACGTGGCGCCGATCGCTCCCTGCACGGCAAGCACATTGGCCCGGAGCGTCGCCGGAAGATTGCCGCCGAAAACGGCGACAAGCGCGCCGAAGAAGGTCAGGATCAGCACCCAGAGCAGCATCGAACCTTCGTGATTGCCCCAGGTTCCGGTGATCTTGTAGATCAGCGGCTGCAGCGAATGCGAGTTCTCCCAGACGCTCTCAACCGAAAAATCGGACCCTGCATAGGCGGTCGCCAGCGCTACGAAGGACAGCGCCGTCAAGGCAAAGCCGGTCAGCGCGGCGGGTGCGCCGACGGCCATCATCTTGTGGTTGCCGGTGCGCGCGCCGAACACCGGCACCACCGTCTGCACCAGGGCCAGCGCAAACGCCAGGACCAGGGCGAAATGTCCGGTTTCAACCATTGTCGCCGCACCCGCTAGATCTTGCCGCAGGTTCTTGCCGCAAAACCGTGGAACACTTTTGCGGAACCTGCTCAGTCACTCTTGCTCTCCTGCCACACGCCCTTGGCCTTGAGGCCGTCGGCCACCTCCTTGGGCATATAGGTCTCGTCATGCTTGGCGAGCACGCTGTCGGCGACAAAGATGCCGTCGGGGCCAAACGAGCCTTCGGTGATCACGCCCTGCCCTTCCCGGAAAAGGTCGGGAAGAATGCCGGTATAGGTAACCTTGACGTCCTTCTGGTTGTCGGTCACCGAAAAGGCGACGGTGGCGCCTTGGCTACGCTCGACCGTGCCTTTTTCGACGAGGCCGCCGAGCCTGATGCGCTGGCCCGGCTGAAGGCTGGCGGTGGCCAGATCAGCCGGCATGTAGAAATAGGAGGCCTTCTGGCCGAGCGCATAGAAGGTCAGCCCGGTTGCAACACCGAGAAACGCCAGCCCCGCGGCGATCACCGACAGTCGTTTCTGCTTGCGCGTCATCGTCTACTCCGTCGCCGTCACGCCGAGCGAGGCGGCAAAGGCGGTGAATTTCCTGGCCTGGTCGCTATCGGCGCCAAAGACGGCAATACCGCGATTGAGCGCGTCACGTGCCTGATCTGTCTTGCCCAGCACGACATAAGAACGAACGAGCTGCATCCACCCTTCCTCGTCGCGCGGATTTTGCCGAAGCTTTTCGTCGAGGCCGGCAACCATAGTGCTGATCATGGCTTGCCGGTCCTGCGGCGACATCGAGGAGGCAGCATCGATATCCTCGGCGCTCGGCCCTTTCGCAGGCCCCTCCGAAGCGACGCTGCGGGCGGCGGATTCGGCCAGCGCCTGCTCGACGGCGCCGCGCCACGGCGAGCCCTGCGGCAAGGCGGCCAGCATCTTTTGCCAGGCCGCCGTGGCTTCAGCTACGCGGCCCTCCTGTGCCATGCCCATGGCGAGATAGAACGCGGCCTTCGGATTGGCCGGATCGAGCTTCAACGCCGCCTCGAACGCCGCCTGCGCTTCGGCCGAGACAATGCCGCCGGCCGCATTGGCTATCGCCTCGCCAAGACCCGCCTGACGGGCAGCGCTGTCGCCGTCGAGGCGGATGGCGTTGCGATAGGCGGTCACCGCATCGGCGTATCGCTGCATGCGCAGATAGACCGGCGCCAGAACGTCCCAGCCACGGCCATCGGATGGGTTGGCCGCCAGGTGCGCCTCGGCGCGGGCTATCAGCTCGTCGACCGAGCTGTCGGTGGGGTTCTTGGCCAGGCGTTCGCTGAGTGGCTGCGATGGAAGGTCGGGTGAGCCGAGCTGGCCATAGAGGCCCCAGCTGACCAGTGGAACCACCAGCACGGCAGCCGTCGCCACCAATCTTGTCGACCGCGACGGCTGCGTCGCCGTCTCGCCGGCTTGGCCGGCATTGCTCAGGCGAAGGATGCGGCGGGCGATTTCGGCGCGAGCCTCTTCGGCCTCCATCGGCTGGATCAGGCCACGCGCCATATCGCGGTCAAGCTCGGCCAGCTGGTCGCGATAGACTTCGAGGTCGTGATCGCCGGCAGCGGACGCGTTCTTCGAACCGCCAGCCAACGGCAGCAGCACCGCCAGGCTTGCGCCCAGCGTCAGGATTGCGGCTATGACCCAGAACAGCATGGCTCTTCCAATAGAACGAGACCCCTGCCCTGCCAACACAAGCGTGCTGCGACGCTTTGGCGGGAACGGCCGGACCAGCTACGTCAGCGGCGTCCAGCTGCCGTCGGCATTGCGGCAGGCGGTTCCGCGCGCGGTGGCGCCGGCGGTGCCGGTAAACACCGTATGGGTGTATTGCCGGCAGTCCTGCGATCCGACGCGATAGGGCTGGGCGGCAACCACTTCGCCGCGATGGGCCGAACTGTCGCTCTTCCAAGCCACTTTCTGGCCGCTCGCCGTGTATTCAAGCGCCTTGTATTCCGCCTCGAGCGCGCTGCGTTTCTCGGTCTCGCTCAGGCCGGCGCCGATAGAGCCGCCGACGAGGCCGCCGCCCATGGCGGAGATGATCGTCGTCGCCACCTTGGCGCCGCTGGGGGGCGTGGCGGCCGGCGTTGCCGTAACGGCCGGGCCCTTGCTGAGCGTCGTGCAGCCGGAGATGGCGAGCAAGGCGGAAACGAGCGCGACGCGAATCTTCATGCCAATACCGGCTTTCTTGAGCTGGACCGCCGCGCTGTCATCAGGCTGGCGCGGCCATAATGTCGATGTTTGTCGGAAATTTGGCCGCAGCCGGCCACCTGGAAAAGCATTACTGAAGGCTCCGCAATCGAACCATCGCCTTCAATCCACCCATGACGGATCGTTCCAGCGCCAGAGAGCCTCCATACTCGTTGACAAGGTCGGCGACAATGGCAAGTCCGAGCCCGCTGCCCGGTTTTGTCTCGTCGAGACGCCGGCCGCGCTGCAATACCTCGCGCGCCTTGTCGTCGGGAATGCCGGGGCCGTCATCCTCGATGGCTATCTCGAACAGATTGGCCGCGCCTTCCTTGCTGGCGCCACCCTTGCTGGAGATTGGCTTCACGGAAACGGCAACCGCGCTCCTTGCCCATTTCATCGCATTGTCGAGCAGATTGCCGAGCAACTCCTCCAGGTCCTCGCGTTCGCCGCCAAAGACGATGTCGGTGGCCGGCAGTGAGAGCGACAGCGCCGTCTGCGGGTTGAGCTTCTGCAGCACCCGAACCATGCGCTGGACCAGCGGTGTCACCGGCGTTCGGTAGACGACGCTGTCGCGCTGCGCGGCGACGCGGGCACGTTGCAGATAATGGTCCACTTGCTTCTGCATGGAAGCAGCCTGCTCAGCGATCAGCTGCCCCTTGGCGCCACCCAGCGCCCGCGCCTCGTTGAGCAGCACGGCAAGCGGCGTCTTCAGCGAGTGCGCCAGGTTGCCGACCTGCGTGCGCGACCGCTCGACGATACGCCTGTTGTTCTCGATCAGCGCATTGGTCTCGTTGGCGAGCGGCTCGATCTCGGCCGGGAAACGGCCGTCGAGGCGTTGCGCGGTTCCTTCGCGCACCATCGCAAGCGCATTCCTGACCCTGCGCAACGGCTGCAGGCCGAGCAGGATCGCAATCGCGTTGATGGCGATCATGCCGACGCCGAACAGCGACAGATAGGTCAACAGGCGCCGCTGGAAGGTAGCGATTTCCTGCTCGAGCTCGGTCTGGTTGCCCATGACACGGAAGCGCGCGGCGCGATTTTTCGCATCGAGGACGAACTCGCTCTCGAACACCTCCAACTGCTCGCCTTCGATGCCGTCCGCTGAATAGCTGCGCTGGAAGCTGGCATTGAAGGGCACCTCGGCAACGCTTGGCGACGGGATCGCCTTGGTCATTGACGACGAATGGAGATCGCCGTGCACGCCTTCCGAGGCGGGCTCGACCGACCAGTACCAGCCGGAATTCGGCTCCGAGAATCTCAAATCGCCAAGGTCGGGAGCGCCCGTCAACTGGCCGCCTTCGGAAACGCCCACCGAGCCGATCAGGTTGAACAGATGCGCCGAAAGCAGGCTGTCGAAACCGCGCTCGCTGGCCTGGCGATAGAGCGTCGTGATCAAGGTGAAGATGACCACCAGAGTGAGGATCGCCCAGACCGTGGAAAAGGCGATGACGCGAAACGCCAGCGAACGCGGCCATGACCGCAGCGACGGCGTGTTCGAGACGGCGGGTCTTGTAGGAAGCGGTTCCGCGTTACGCCTCCGGCTTACGCATGCGGTAGCCCATGCCGCGAACGGTTTCGATCATGTCGATGCCCATCTTCTTGCGAAGCCGTCCGACAAAGACCTCGATCGTGTTGGAATCGCGATCGAAATCCTGGTCGTAGAGATGCTCGACCAGTTCGGTCCGGGATACGACGTCGCCCATATGGTGCATGAGGTAAGCAAGCAAGCGGAATTCGTGCGAGGTCAGCTTCAGCGGTACGCCGTCGACGTCGGCCTTGGAGGCCTTGGTGTCGAGACGCAGCGGCCCGCAGGTCAGCTCGGACGAGGCATGCCCGGCAGCGCGCCGGATCAGAGCGCGCACCCTGGCCAGGATTTCCTCGATGTGGAAGGGTTTGGTGACGTAGTCGTCGGCGCCGGCGTCGATGCCGGCAACCTTGTCGCTCCAGCGGTCGCGTGCCGTCAGGATCAGCACCGGCATCTTGCGGCCGCCGCGCCGCCAGCGCTCGACCACGCTGATGCCGTCCATCTGCGGCAGGCCGATGTCGAGCACCACGGCATCATAGGGCTCTGTGTCGCCGAGAAAGTGCCCTTCCTCGCCGTCGAAAGCGCGGTCGACGACATAGCCGGCATCGACCAGCGCGTCGCCGATCTGCCGGTTGAGATCCTTGTCATCTTCGACGACGAGTACGCGCATGCGGAAGGCCTGTTGAAGCTGTTCAGATATAGGCCGATTCCGGCAGACTGGGAAACGGCACGGTTCAGTTCAGCGGAACGACGATCTCCGAGCGACGGGGACGCTGCCCGTCCTTGCCCGGAAGGAGCACGACGATGACGCAGACCGGCTGGCCGCCGCGTGTCGACTGCGAGGCCTTGGCCAAGGTGCCGCCATTCTGCTCCGCCACCTGCTGGCCGATCGCGTAGCAGTCGGACGCGGCGAGGACGACCGGCTGGGGCTGCTCGGGGGTGACAGCGGGGATCGCCATCGCTTGCGACGCAAGCAGGCCGGCGGCTGAGAGCGCCAGTGCCGCGGTCCGGAAGTGGGAGCGAAGGGTTTTCATGGCCAGCGTTCTAACGCGCCGGTGCTGAACGTGATATGAACGGTGAACGCTCGAATGCATGCCCGCCACACCCCTGAAGCGCGAGATTACCGGATTGCCATTTCGCCGCCCATCCCGCGAAATTGGCAAGTTTAACCTAGCCCTCCGATCCTCCGCCGACAACCGGGCATCGTTTGGCGGTGAAAGGCAATCGCTTTAGGTTTGCCCGACTTCGACAATTGATCCGGCAACCGAAGGCAGATTCAGCCGAACCGACCGGAAATAAAAAAACCCGCTCTGCGACGGGTCATTGGCGCCAATCAGCACCATAGCCAGATTAGTAGCATAGCTGCCGGCACAAAGCAAGAACAAAATGCCCGATTTTACGGAAAGTGCCGGACGGTCAGCCGTCTTCCTCGATCACGGCGCGGAAGCGCAGCAGCCCGTGATGGGCCGAAAGGTCCTCGTCGTAGCGGGCTTCGGCGAATTCGAGCTTGAGATGGGCGCGACGATGTTCGCCAAGCGAGAGCGCCGCATCTCGCAGGCGGGCGCTGACCAGGTCCATGATGTCGGTGGTTTCCTTGCTGGCCTCGGACTTCGACCAGACATGCAGCGTCAGCAACTGCTCGGCGTTGTTCTCCGTCCCTGTTGCCCAGTCGTAGACGCTGGTGCGGCCGACGGTCATGTGGGGAAATGCAACATTTTCCGGCGCACGGTCGAACAATCGTGCGTCGCCCAGTGCCACCGATAAATCGGGATCGTCGTTTACTGCCTCGAATATGGCCTTCTGCAATTCGACGGCCGGCGCGGTCATTGTCTTTGCCCTCGCCCGTCGCGTCGACCTCCCGGCTGCGTAGCTGCGTTGCATGACGGCATCCCGGCAAAAGCGCGAATCAGCGCGTCTCATACGGATTATGAACCTTCATGATCTCGGCAATAAGCCCTGCTCCTGGAATGCGCGACGCCGCAGCCGTCCGCGTCACGGACCCGTGACCGGCTGAACGGTCGCGACGTCAAACGGCGAGCGAAGTTGGACGCCCTGAGAAAGCGTCTTGTGGACGGATCGCGACTAGCGAAAATCCGCCGCAGTCAGCACATATATGCTCCTGCGGGTGCGGGCATAGGCATTCCTGGCGACATCGTGGATCGAGTTGGAAGCCGTGTCGAAGGCTGCCAGGTAGGTAGCTTCTGAGGCCGCCGTTCCCGGCTGCATCTTGGAGATGGCATCGGTAGCGACAGAGAAGGAAATCTGGAACATGCCGTCATGGCCGACGAAGCGGATGCGTTTGCTTGCCTCGTCGTAGCTGCGGCTGGGATTGGGAAATGTCAGGCTCATGATTTCGCCTCCATCGATGCGGATACGGCCTTCTTGACTGCCCGTGACGCCCGCTTCTTCTTTGCGGCGACCGGATTCAGAGCTTCCGCCGCGCGGTCCGCCTCTTCCTTGGCCAGTCGCAATTCCCTCAGCCTTGCCGTTTTGATGCTCCTGGCCTTGGCCTCCGAGAGATATTCGGCAGTTGCTTTGTTCCGTTCCGCCGTCTTCTTCTGGTTTTCCATGAAGCGAGCCTGAGCTTTTTCCATGATGTTCTGATTGCCTTCGGCCATCGGTAAAATCTCCCTTGCAGCGAAAGTCATGGCTGTGGACTTCATCGTAAATAGGTGTTCAAAGACAGAAATTCAATTTCAATAATATTCGGCAAGGCCCGAACACAGGGGGATGGCCAGGCAAGATAATAAATTCAATATTTGATGTGCCCTATGAATATTTTTTGGCACTCCTATCAATCGAGTGCCAAGGCGCCTATAGAGAGGGGCGGCCGCCTAAGCCGGCCCCAGAAAGAGTCCCCATGAAATTCCGGCCACTCCACGATCGCGTCGTCATTCGGCGCGCCGAAAGCGACACCAAATCCAAGGGCGGCATCATCATCCCCGACAATGCCAAGGAAAAACCGCAGGAAGGCGAAGTGATCGCCGTCGGGCCGGGTGCGCGGGACGAAAGCGGCGCGTTGATCCCGCTCGACGTCAAGGCCGGCGACCTCATCCTGTTCGGCAAATGGTCCGGCACCGAGGTCAAGATAGACGGCGAGGACCTTCTGATCATGAAGGAGGCCGACATCATGGGCATCATCGACAAAAGCGAGATGGGCACCGTCGATAAGACCGTGGCTGCCAAGAAGGCCGCCTGATTGGAAGGCCGCGCGCGCTCCCGGGCGCGCAAGGACGCTCCGAGCTTTGATTCAGGCGCTGCAAGCGCCGTGCCACGACAACCGAACTGGAAAAGATCATGTCTGCCAAGGAAATCAAATTCTCCACCGACGCGCGTGACCGCATGCTGCGCGGCGTCGAAATCCTCAACAACGCCGTCAAGGTGACGCTCGGCCCCAAAGGCCGCAACGTCATCATCGACAAGGCCTACGGCGCGCCGCGCATCACCAAGGACGGGGTGGCCGTGGCAAAGGAAATCGAGCTTTCCGACAAGTTCGAAAACATGGGCGCACAGATGGTGCGCGAAGTGGCCTCGAAAACCAACGACCTCGCCGGCGACGGCACCACCACCGCCACGGTGCTTGCCGCTTCCATCCTGCGCGAGGGCGCCAAATTCGTTGCCGCCGGCATGAACCCGATGGACCTCAAGCGCGGCATCGACTTTGCCGTCAGCGCCGTCGTCCAGGAAATCCAGGCGCGCGCCAAGAAGGTCAAGTCCTCAGGCGAGATCGCGCAGGTCGGCACCATTGCCGCCAATGGCGACACCAGCGTCGGCGCCATGATCGCCAAGGCCATGGACAAGGTCGGCAATGACGGCGTCATCACCGTCGAGGAGGCCAAGACCGCCGAAACCGAACTAGACGTCGTCGAAGGCATGCAGTTCGACCGCGGCTATCTCTCGCCCTATTTCGTCACCAATGCCGAGAAGATGCGCGCCGAGCTGGAAGACCCTTACGTCCTCATCCACGAAAAGAAGCTCGGAAATCTGCAGGCACTGCTGCCCATCCTCGAAGCCGTGGTGCAAAGCGGCAGGCCGCTGTTGATCATCTCCGAGGACGTCGAGGGCGAAGCGCTGGCAACGCTGGTCGTCAACAAGCTGCGCGGCGGCCTCAAGGTCGCGGCCGTCAAGGCGCCTGGCTTCGGTGACCGCCGCAAGGCGATGCTGGAAGACATCGCCGTGCTCACCGCCGGACAGATGATTTCCGAGGATCTCGGCATCAAGCTGGAGAACATCACCATAGAGATGCTCGGCCGCGCCAAGCGCGTGCTGATCGACAAGGACACCACCACGATCATCGACGGCGCCGGCGAGAAGACCACCATCCAGGCGCGCGTCCAGCAGATCAAGGGGCAGATCGAGGAAACCACGTCCGACTATGACAAGGAGAAGCTGCAGGAACGTCTCGCCAAGCTGGCGGGCGGCGTTGCGGTCATCCGCGTCGGCGGCGCCACCGAATCCGAGGTCAAGGAAAAGAAGGACCGCATCGACGATGCGCTGAACGCCACGCGCGCGGCCGTTGAAGAAGGCATCGTTCCGGGCGGCGGTGTCGCGTTGCTGCGCGCCAAGGCTGTGCTGAACGGGATGACCGGAGCCAATGCCGATGTGACGGCGGGCATTTCGATCGTGTCGAGAGCGCTCGAAGCGCCGATCCGGCAGATCGCCGAGAATTCCGGCGTCGAAGGTTCGATCGTCGTCGGCAAGCTCGCCGACGGCAAGGATCACAATCAGGGCTTCGATGCCCAGAACGAGGTCTATGTCGACATGATCAAGGCCGGCATCGTCGACCCGGCGAAGGTGGTACGGACGGCGCTGCAGGACGCGGGCTCCATTGCGGCGCTTCTGATCACGGCGGAAGCCATGATCACCGACGTTCCGGCGAAGGAAGCCGCTGCTTCGCCCGGCGGCATGGGCTATTGACCAGCCACTGCCGGAAACAAGCCTGAAAGACAGCCTCCGGGGTATCTTCCCCGGCGCGCACCATCGGCAAGGAGATCGATCAATGATCGCATTCGTCCCGAAGCCAAATGCAGCGGCGAAAATCGAAGTGGCCGAGGAAAGCCGCTTCGATCGCATTCGCAGGCTTGCCGACAAGCACAGGAAAGCCAACGCCGGTATGATAGGCCGCGACCCGAAAAAGATCGCGGACAAGCGTCCCATGTGACGCTGCCGATCCTCAGCACCCACGCAAGCGCGGAACCTTCATCGCCCTTGTAGGCAGCACCAAAATGGACGAATAGTCTTGAAAGGCGCGCCGCCGTGAAATTGCCGGCATGCGGTTTCTCAGTTGGCGGCGTCCCCGCAGCCGGATCCTGGAATGGCCAGTCCTTTGGAACCACGCAAGAGAAGAGGTCCGATCGCCGCAAGGCTGCTGGCGGTGGATGCGTGGATCGATTCCTCTGCCTACGAAATCGGCTTCAGGGCGCGCCAGTTCTGGGAGGCGGCCACCATCTTCTCGCGGCGTTTCCGCGTCGGCGGCTGGCGCCGCGGCCTGATCGAACTGTTGAGTGAAGGCTTTACGCTCGGTGCCGGCGGCATCGTCGTCCTTTTGGCGCTGGCCTTGCCGGCCTTCCAGATAACCGCCGGCGACTGGCGCACGCAAGGCGACTTCGCCGTCACCTTCCTAGACCGCTACGGCAACGAGATCGGCCAGCGCGGCATCATCCAGCGCGATTCGGTGCCGGTCGACGAGATGCCCGACCATGTCATCAAGGCGGTGCTGGCCACCGAGGACCGCCGTTTCTTCGACCATTACGGCATCGATGTGCTCGGCCTGTCGCGGGCGATATTCGAGAATGTGCGGGCCAATTCCGTCGTCCAGGGCGGCTCGAGCATCACCCAGCAGCTGGCCAAGAACCTGTTCCTGACCAACGAACGGACCTTCGAGCGCAAGATCAAGGAGGCCTTCCTGTCGCTGTGGCTCGAAGCCAATCTGTCGAAGAAGGAAATCCTGCAGCTTTACCTCGACCGCGCCTATATGGGCGGCGGCACTTTCGGCATCGAGGCGGCAGCCGATTTCTATTTCGGCAAGAGCGTCAAGGACCTGAACCTTGCCGAGGCGGCGATGCTGGCCGGCCTGTTCAAGGCGCCGACCAAATACGCGCCGCACATAAACCTGCCCGCCGCCCGGGCGCGGGCCAATGTGGTGCTGTCCAATCTGGTCGATTCCGGCTTCATGACCGAAGGCCAGGTGCTGCAGGCAAGATTACACCCGGCCGAAATCGTCGACCGCGGCGAGCGGAAGAGCCCCGATTATTACCTCGACTGGGCCTTCGACGAGGTCAAGAAGATCGCCGCCAAAGGCGGCCCGCACTCGCTTGTCGCCCACACCACCTTCGACGCCAACATCCAGAAGGCGGCCGAAGAATCGATGGAGTTCCACCTCCGCCAGTTCGGCAAGGAATACAACGTCACCGAGGGCGCCATCGTCGTCATCGAGACCAACGGCGCGGTCCGGGCGATCGTCGGCGGCCGCGACTACGGCGCCAGCCAGTTCAATCGCGCCACCAAGGCACTTCGCCAGACCGGCTCCTCGTTCAAGCCCTATGTCTATGCGACGGCGATGGAGCATGGCTTCACGCCGGATTCGGTGGTGTCCGGCGGACCCATCTCCTGGGGCAGCTGGTCGCCCCACAATTACAATGGCGGGTCGGCCGGCAAGGTGACGCTGATCACGGCGATGGCCAAATCGATCAACACCGTGCCGGTGCGGCTGGCTAAGGATTATCTCGGCATCAAGCCGATCAAGGCGATGGCGGAAGCCATGGGCGTCGAGTCGCCGCTGGAATCGCACAAGACCATGGTGCTCGGTACATCGGGCATGACTGTGATGGACCAGGCGACGGGCTACAGCGTGTTCGCCCAGAACGGCCTTGCCGGGACCCGGCACGGCATAAGCCAACTCTTCAACCGTACCGGCGAGGTGGTCTACGACTTCGCCAAGGACGCGCCGCCGCCGCACCGGGTGCTGTCGGAGCAGGCGCTCAAATACATGAACACCATGCTGGCGGCGGTGCCGGTGATCGGCACGGCCCGGCGCGCGGCCCTTCCAAACATCGTTGTCGCCGGCAAGACCGGCACGACCCAATCCTACCGCGATGCCTGGTTCGTCGGCTTTACCGGCAACTACACAGCCGCCGTCTGGCTCGGCAACGATGACTTCACCGCGACCAACAAGATGACCGGCGGCACGCTGCCGGCAATGGTGTGGCAGCGGCTGATGCTCTATGCGCACCAGAATATAGACCGGAAACCGATCCCCGGTATCGATCACCCCTTCGTCGATGCCGAAATCGCCGCCAAGGCCGAGGAAGCGGAAAAGAAGAACGCCGAACAGGCAGCAGCCGATGCCGCCGCCGAGCGTCCGCCGGTGCTGTCCAGCCGGACCACCCGGACCCTGAAAGAACTGACCAGGCTTTTCCAGGCGGCACCCGTGCTCGACGCGCCCGCTGCGCCGGAGACCCTGTCGGCGCTGTGACGGCCAATTCCGCGGGGCCGCTTGCCATAAGCCCCTGCGCCGAGATATCCCCGGGCGGCAATCTTTCTGTCCCCGGCCTTCGGTTCTCCCGGCTCGTCATGCTCAAGAACGCCTTCCTGACGCTGCTTTCGCTTGCCATCGCCATCGGTGGCGGTGGCGCCAGCGTCTGGTACGCGCTAAAGCTGCAGGATGGCGTCGGCGCCATCAGGATCGGCCAATGGAC
The DNA here is from genome assembly GCF_040322515.1 of Mesorhizobium sp. M0136. Taxonomy (NCBI): domain Bacteria; kingdom Pseudomonadati; phylum Pseudomonadota; class Alphaproteobacteria; order Hyphomicrobiales; family Phyllobacteriaceae; genus Mesorhizobium; species Mesorhizobium sp. M0136. The sequence goes on along the minus strand of NZ_JAMYTP010000008.1, from coordinate 115,241 downwards.
CGCCTTCCCGGATATCGGCACGCCGACGGCGGATCCCTATTCCAAAGCCCGCGTGGCTCGCGAAGGCGTGCTGGCGCTCGGACAGGCGGAAGGACTGTCCTTCATAGCCGAACGCGATTCCGGCGGCGAACAGCTCAAGCGGCAATGCGCCTACAAGATTGCGGGCGGTTTTCCCACCGCCCGGTTCTGGACGCTTTATGCCGCCGACCAGTCGCTTGGGGTGGTCGAGACCGGCACGCCGGGGCCGGCTGCGCTGCAGTCCTATCAAGTGCTGCGCCAGGCCGACAATTCGGTGGTCATTTCCGTTGGCAGCCGCCCTGCGCCCGGCAACTGGCTACTGACCAGCGGCGCCGGCAAGATGTACTTGGTGCTCACGTTCTACGACACACCGATCGCCAGCAGCACCGGTCTGTCGGACGTCACGCTGCCACAGATCCAGAAGGTCGGCTGCAATGCGTAGCCTGCTGCATGCCGTGCTGCTCGGCCTGCTCGGCGCCGGCATCGTGCACATCGTCGTGCTGCTGCTCGTCCCCGAGTTCTCCGAACGCGACGCCTGGTCGCGATTGGCCATGGCTTCGGATCTCTACAAGATGACCAGGCTCGACGCGGAAGCCGGCGGCGCGCCGCTGGTGAAATCGGTCGATCCGCTGTTTTATGCGGCGGCTTGCCGCTTCGACCTTGCCGAGGGGACGGTGCGGGTCAAGGCGCCGGGCAAGGTGCCGTTCTGGTCGATATCGGTCTACGACCGCGGCGGCCACAACATCTACTCTTTCAACGACCACAGCGCGACCGCAGGCGTGCTCGACACCGTTGTACTGACGCCGGCCCAGATGATCGAGGTCCGCAAGGATCTTCCCGCGGAACTGCAAGGGGCCATCTTCGTCGAGGCGCCGATAGAGGAAGGCGTGTTCGTCATCCGTTCGTTCGTGCCCGACGACAGTTGGAAGCCGATCGTCTCGCGGTTTCTCGAACAGAGTTCCTGCGAACTGCAGGATTTTTAGGCCGGTTCCGATGCTCAGTGATGCGGTACCGGCAATGTTCCCGAAGGTCCCGGCTTGTCGGGGCCGGTCGGCCGCGTTTCGCCTGTCAGCGGCCGCTGCTCGTAGCGCACCCCGGGAAATATGATCACTGCCGCCGGCGCGGCTTGTTGTGCTCGATTGGTTGCCGCCGTTCGCGGCACGAAAGACAGTACCATGCCCATGGTTCGCGTATTCCTCTCGGTTGCCCCGGAGCACAACGCAACGCCTCCATAGTCGATTAAGAAGGCAGTAGGTTAACGGAGCGCTAACGGATCGCCGCTAAATTGATCTTTGTTCTTGGGAAACGCGAAACCGGTACAGCCCGGCAGAGCGCCCTCCAGATCGTGTCGAGTGTCGGGCGTATCCTTCGTGTCAGCTTCGGATTTCAGGCAAATCGCAGCAGGAGCTGAACCGGGAAAGGCCGAAAGGCTGTTTCGCGCCGCGGTATCGGCATTCTGCTCGCTCACCCGCCCTTCGCGCCGGGAGATCGCGCAGCTCGAAGACCTGACGCTGCCGCTTTTCGAGAATGTCTCGGTCGAATCGCGCCGCTACGTCGCAGCAGCCCTTTCCGAATGCGAATATGCACCCGCCGGGCTGGTGCGGCGGCTTTGCCAGGAGCGGGTCGACATCGCCGCTCCGCTACTCATCCGCTCGCGTGCCCTCAGCGACGTCGACCTCATCGCGCTGATCGGGCGTCACGGCCTGCCGCATGCCCGTGCTATTGCCCGCCGCAAGGATCTCAACCAAACCATCGCCGATCTCATCAAAGTGCTTGAAAGGCCGACGCTGGTGCGGTCGCAGCAGCAGCCGGAAGCAACTGCCATTGCCCCGTCCGAAAACGCGGAAATGGTCGCGAGCGACGCAAACAGACAAGAGGCGGCCGACGCCGCCGAAACTGTACGTCGCCGGTTGCGATCCATGATGCGCTCCGAGCGCGGCACCGCCATCAGACCGTTCGTCGAGCCACAAACCTACGTCAAGCTGCGCGAAACCGCGCTGACCGGCAATGCGGCATTCTTTCAGACAGCGCTCGCCGATGCGCTCGAAGTCGATTTTTCAACGGCGCGGACGCTCACCGCGAGCCAAAATTACACACCGCTGCTGGCCGCCTTGCGCGCGCTCGACCTCAGCGAAGACAAGGCGTTCCTGATCACGGCTGCCATCTATCCGACCGAGTTTCCGCACCCGCAGGCGATCCGCATCTTCCTCGACCGCTACCGCCTGCTGCACCGCGACGCTGCGTTGGACAGGCTCCGCGGCTGGAAGGCCGACACCGTGTCGAAAATCGTTCGCAAGCCCGGGCGCGTCGCGGCAAATGCCGACCTGCGCAAGCCGAACAGCGCCGATATAACCGCCACCCCAAAGGCGCTTCGCATCTGAAGGCCTGCCGTTACGACGCCTTGACCGAGATAAGCTCCTCGACGGGAACGGCGCCCGCCTCGATCTCGATTACCCAGATATCCGGATCGAATTTCTTCTCGCGCTCCAGCCGCGCGTCGAAAATGGCGGCATCGTCGCCTTCGCCAAGCAGACTGAAAAAACGGTCGTCCGGCTTGGCCGAATCGTAGCTCGTCTGCGGCGCCGGCCCGAACAGCGCCATCTCTCCTAGCCGGCCACGCGCCAACACGAAAACTGCGCCGGCTTCCGTGGCGCCGCGCTTGACCACGGCGGCAAAGCCGCCGGCGCTAAAAACCCGGCGCAACAGGGCCGACACCCACAGATCGGTGGTTACCCGCATGGCAGGACCCTGTACGATTTCGGGTTTGTGGTATCGAGATTCTCACTTATTCGCGAGCAACGGTTGGCCATCAAAGCAAGTCCCGGAATGCGACGATTTACCAACAAAGTTTAACAAAACTTGTTGGCCTCTGTGAAAAATGCTATCGTGCCCGGTATGAAAGCCCAGCCCATGCGCACTCTTACTGTGTCGCTTACCCCCAAGCAGGCCGCCCGTCTACAAGACGCCGTGAACAGCGGAGACTATGCTTCCAACAGTGAAATCGTCAGGGAAGCACTACGTCTATGGGAGCAGCGCGAGGAATTCCGCACTCTTGAACTGGAACGCCTCAAAAGGGCCTATGACGAAGGGATGGCAAGTGGCGAAGGTCAACACGTAAATCGTACGGCTTTCTTACGCGCTCTGAAGGCCGAACGCGCAATCCGTGGCTGAATACCGGCTCACCCCGCGAGCTTCTCAGGATTTGCGAGATATTTGGCATCACATTGCCGTCGATAACGAGAAGGCGGCTGACAAGCTGATCGGACGCATTTTCGACAGGCTGGAATTGGCTTGCGAGCACGCCAAAATGGGCGCAGCTCGACCGGAATTGAGCGCCACCGCCCGCATTCTGGTCGAGGGGCGCTACATCGTGATTTACGAGCCCATGCCCTACGGCGTGTTAGCCGTGGCGATAGTCCATGGAATGCGTGACCCGGAGCAATGGCTTAAATAGGCCGGGAGACTAGGTTTCGGCCCTCAGTTGGTCAGGCCGATCTCGCGCATCTTGACGTAGACGATCTCGTCTGGCTCGCCGGTCTCCGGCAAGCCGAACAGCGCCTGGAATTCCTTGATCGCGGCCTTGGTGCGCGCGCCGACGACGCCATCCAATTGCATGTCCTCATTGCCGAACGCTTTCAGTCCGGCCTGGATCTTGACGATGCGGGGATCCGGCGTTTGCGCCGCTGCATTTGCTGGTGCGGATACCGGAATGGCGGCCGGAGCAGCGGCCGTTTCGACCGGCCGCGGCACGGGATGCGGAACCACGGCCGCGGTCTTTGGCGTGGCGCCCAGTTGATCCAGCAGGACGCCGTCGATCTCGCCGGAGGCATTCAATCCGACTTTCTGCTGATAGGCCTGGATGGCCTTGCGCGTATTCGGTCCGGGAATCCCGTCGACGGTGCCGGAATAGAAATCGAGATCCTTCAAGATGCCCTGGACCTGCTCGACGACCGGGTCGCTCTTGATCGGCGCAGCGGCTGGACGCACGATATTGATGGTGGTTTCGGGCTCATCGCTATCCGACTGCGGAAAGCGTTCGATGCTTCTGGTGGCGAAAAACGCGCCGGCATGCGGAAAGGGCTGGTACCAAAGAGCGTTCGCCGAGACGTAGAACAGCGTCACCAGGAACGCGGTGGAGCCGCCGACCACAACAGGATTGCGCGAGATCAGGCTGCCCAGCGCCATCGCTCCGTGCTCGAAGGCATTGCCGCGGCGTTTGACCGCCTTAGGCTGTTTTGCGGAGCGACCCATTGCTCTCCCCTTTGCCACCGTCCGCCTTGGCTTTGACCGCGGACATTGGCACCACGCCGGTCTTCTCCGCCGAGCGGCGCGTCGGGCCGCTCACGGGAAGGCTGATCGTCACCGTGGTGCCCTCGCCCGGCATGCTTTCGATCGACATTGTGCCCTCGTGCAGCGCCACCAGCCCCTTCACCAGCGAAAGCCCGAGCCCTGTACCTTCGAAACGGCGGGTATAGTCGTTCTGGATCTGCATGAACGGCTTGCCGAGATTGACAAAGTCTTCCTCGGCGATGCCGATGCCGGTGTCCCGGACCCAGAAATGCAGCCGCGAGCCGATGCGCTTGGCGCCGATGACGACATTGCCGCCTTCGGGCGTGAACTTGATCGCGTTAGAGACGAGATTGATCAGGATCTGCTGCACGGCGCGACGGTCGGCATTTATTTCGCCTGCGTCCGGCGCGATCTGGGCCTGCAGATCGATGGCCTTTGCCTCGGCTTGCAGGCGCATCATCGACTGGCACATCTCGACCGCTTCGCGAAAGCGGAACGGTTCCGGTTCGGTCGCGTAGGCGCCCGATTCGATCCGCGATACGTCGAGTATCGAGGTGACGACGGCAAGCAGGTGCTGGCCCGAATCCCTGACCAGCCCGACATATTCCTTCTGGCGCGGATCCTTGAAGCTGCCGAACATCTCGTGCAGCAGCATGTCGGAAAAGCCAATGATGGCATTGAGCGGGGTGCGCAACTCATGGCTGACGACGGCAAGGAAGCGTCCTTTCGCCACCTCGGCCGAAGCAGCCGCCTCGTTGGCAGCGGCAAGCTCCTGGCGCAGTCCGGCCAGTTCATCGTTCTCGCGCAGAACAAGCGTGAAGACAGTCTCCTGCCCCGGTGCGCGCATCATCTCGAGCGAAAACGGCTGGTAGTTGTCGGCCCTCACGCCGCTGTTCTGCGGCAGCCGGACGCGAAGATCGAGCCGGCGCGACAGGGCGCCCTCGCGCATATCGGCCAGCGCACTGAGATATGGGACGCGGTCGGACAGATGGATGCGATCGAAAAGTCCGGTGCCGAAAAGCAGCTCCGGTGGCAGCCTCAGTATCGTGCGTGCCTTAGCCGAGGCGTCCAGAACCTCGCCATGGGCAGCGATTCGCAGCACGACGGCGTCGATCAGGTCTTCGAGCCGGTGGCTGCCGGCCGGATCGAGCTGAGCGCTGGCGGTGGCACGAAGTGAAGCGACACGCGGAATGAGCGTGAGCGCCCAGGCCAACGGCACCAGCCAGTGCCATGCGGCGATTTCGGTCTGGCCGAGCGGCAAGACGGAACCGGCTAAAGGCTGCAGCAAGACTGCGACAAGGGCCGAGATGGCGCCCCAGATCACGGCACGGCGCGACTGGCCGATCCACCAGGCTTCAAACGGCAGCGCCACCGCGAGCAAGGCAACCGGCGAGGCCACACCGCCGGCGGCAGCGATAAGGGCACCCAGGGCAACACTGCCGACGACCAAGGCGAGTTGGCCGGCCAGGGTCATCTTGCCCGATGCAGCCACCAGCAGGGCGGCGAACCAGCAAAGGCCGAACGCCGCAAAGATCGCAGCCACAGTCACGGCCGCGCCCATGCCCGAAGTGACCAGCGTCACCGCTGCACCCGCGCTGAAGAAGGGAGCCGCCAGCATGACGCCAATGAACCGGCTCTCACGGCGGCGGTCGTCCTGGCCGAGGACGGACGGATGAACCATCCGTTCGCAACCGGCGGCTATCGCGCCCGGCAACTCGGCGTATCTGGCCTTGATCGCACTCAACTCAACGCACCCGGTCGTGAACGGCTCTGCTTTGCAGGCGGCTTTTGTCGATCCGAAACTCGCATCCAGCGTTTAAGGAATGGATAAGGCTGCGCCGATCGTCCCCCGGCAGGCTGCAAATATCGGGATACCGGTGGGGAAAAACCGGGGCAATTGCCGCCATAGTAAACGGAGCGTTATCCAGACCACCCGCGCCTAAGCTTGCGGCCAATCGCATCAAACTGTCACCAATGCAAAAAATAACGAGTAAAAACAGCGTATTATATGGTAATCATTTGCTGAATGAAATATGAACCATTCGAGGAAAATGAACTTCAAAACGCTTCGTTTCGAATCTGCCTAAAATTTGAGGAAAACTGTTGCTTTCGGGACAAGCCGTCCTTTGCGCGTCTGTGCCAGTATCGCGGTACAAGGGTCGTGTGGTTCGGAGGCATGACCGTCATAAAGGACAGACAGATGGGCTTTCTGATAAGAGCTGCTTTCTGGTTTTCGCTCGTGCTTCTGGCGCTGCCGCTGGGTGTCGGCGCCGATGATGCGGGCCGCGAAAGCGTCGGGCCGCTACAGGCGCTGTTTGCGGCGCGCGAAGCCGTCGGCGACATCGCCGGCATCTGCGAGCGCAAGCCGGACGTCTGCGAGACCGGCAAATCGGCAATGCACACAATTACCGCAAGGGCAAAGGAGACCGCCAAGATCGCGGCCGCCATGCTGGACGACAAGACCCCTGAACCAGATACGGTGACGACCACCGGCAGCGTGCCCGAGGAAATCGTCTTGCCGGCGAAAGTCGATCTGCCGGCGAAACTGCACTTGCCGGCGAAGAACTGAGACGGTTTCGGCCGAATTCGTCGCCAGACCGCAAGGCTCCCCGCTCTCGGCGCCTGCGGAGTTTCTCCTCTTTTTCCGTGACGTGGCAGTGCCGGATGACTATATCCGGGGTGATGACCACGATGATCCAGACCATCCGCGACGACTTTTCCCTGCTCGACGAGTGGGAAGACCGCTATCGCTATGTGATTGAACTGGGTGAAGCGCTGCCGCCGTTTCCCGACGAGCAACGCATACCGGCCAACAAGGTGCCCGGCTGCGTCAGCCAGGTCTGGTTGACCACCGAACAGGGCGGTGGTCCCGACCCCGTTATCACCTTCAAGGGCGATTCCGACGCCCATATCGTGCGCGGTCTGGTCGCCATCATGCTGGCGCTGTTTTCGGGACGGCCGGCCAGCGAAATCCAGAGGACCGACGCGGAGGCCACATTGAAGGCGCTCGGACTTGACGAGCACCTGTCGCCGCAGCGCGCCAATGGTCTTCGCTCGATGGTCAAGCGCATCAAGCGTGACGCCGAAGCAGCGCTGAAGCAGACCGCCTGACCGGACGGCAGTTGCCGGCAGCATGGCGGGTCCGACCTTTGACCCCATAGTACAAAACGGCGCCCGCAGGCGCCGTTTGAGTGTCAAACCGGAAGAGCCGGTTATCAGCGTCCCTTGCGCTTGCGGCCGAGACCCATCTTCTTGGCGAGCTGCGAACGGGCGGCCGCATAATTGGGCGCAACCATCGGATAGCTCGGGTCCAGGTTCCACTTTTCGCGATACTGGTCGGGCGTGAGATCATAGTGGGTCATCAAGTGACGCTTGAGCGACTTGAACTTCTTGCCGTCTTCGAGACAGATGATGTAGTCGTCATGCACCGAACGCTTCGGATTTACCGCCGGCTTCTGCTTGTCGGCAGGCGGCTGCTCGGCGGCCCCGCCGACGCGCCCCAAAGCGGCATGGACATCGGCAATGAGGTTCGGCAATTCGCCGACCGGCACGGGATTGTTGCTGACATAGGCGGCCACCACGTCGGCGGTAAGCTCGATCAGCGCGTCACTGTTTCTGGAAGGTGTTTCGGTAATATCCATGGCGTTCAGGCCCCAACGAGAATTGTTTCTGTTTGCGCCCGTTTCGATAGTTGGGCATCGCGCGAACTTGTGCAGGAAAAAGCCTCCGCGATTCGCGTCGCGGCACCTTAATGGGCCTTGGCGTCAAGTAAGTCAATTCGCTTCTTGCGCTCTATTCAGCGATGCAAGTCAAATCTTTCATATTCAGCTTCACTCTTTCGTGCAGAGTGTAAACTTGCCGTTTTTTCTGGTCAGACCAGCATCGACTGACGCGGCGGCAAGCAGCCATTACACAGACTGCAGCAGGTAAATAGAGCTCAATGCTTGATCCAGCCGGCAGCATTACAGCCTGGCCAATCGGCGGATTCAGTAAAATCATAGGTTGCGAAGCATTACTGTTGCTCGTGAGCCGTCGGCCGGGAGCGGCGTGCCGCGTCACTGAAACGGAGTGATGTATTTTCCGTAGACCCAGCCGGTGACGAACTGGCCGTTCCGTGCCGGATCATGCCAGACTTGGCACCAGTGATTGCGGATCTTGTGTTTCTGCTGCCAGTACGAATGGTTGGCGAGATTGAGCAGATTTATCCCACCGGTGCATTTGCCGGTCATCTGCAGAACCGTCCCGTTGGGATAGGCGGCCTGCTTCTGCGAAGCTCCCGAAGGATATTTGCGCACATTGAGTGTGTCGCCGAACGGCACATTGGCCACTTGCCAAGCCGCAAAGGCAGTTGCATGAGAATGACCGGCATTGGCCAGGGTCGTCGCAGCGACGGCAAGGGCCGCGACAGTCCGAGAAAAAATGTTCATTGTCCTCTCCTTCAGCCCGTCCCCTCGAGCCACCACGACAATAGATCATAGCCGTTGAACCCGCGCTGAGCGGCGTGTTCATTCGCTATTCAAGTAACTTCCACAGCGAGACGCAATGACCAGAACCCCAGTGTTTCCGACCGCCACCCCACCGCAGCCGGAGAAACGGCCGATCTTCGACACGCATCACGGCATGACGCGGACGGACGACTATGCTTGGCTGAGGGCCACCAATTGGCAAGAGATGTTCAGGGATCCGTCTCTGCTCGACGGCCAAATCCGCGCCCACCTCGAAGCCGAGAATGCTTACCAGGCGGCGCTGATGGCCGATACGGCTCAGCTGCAGAAGCAGCTTTTCGCGGAAATGAAGGGGCGTATCAAGGAAGATGATTCCTCTGTGCCTATGAAGGATGGGCCCTATGCCTACGGCTCCTCCTTCAAGCTTGGCGGCCAGCAGCCGCGTTATTTCCGCACGGCGCGCGACGGCGGCGACAAGCAGATATTGCTCGACGGCGATGCCGAGGCCGAGGGTAAACCCTATTTCCGGCTGGGCGGCGTCGATCATTCGGACGACCACAGCAAGCTGCTCTGGGCCTTCGACGACAAGGGTTCCGAATTCTACACGCTGCGTGTCCGCGATCTCGCCGGCGGCAACGATCTGGCGGACAGGGTTCCGGACACCGGCGGTGGCGGTGTTTGGGATGCCGGCAATGACGGTTTTTTCTACACTCGCCTCGACCCCAACCACCGTCCTTCCAAAGTGCTGTTCCATGCGCTTGGTGACAGTCCTGAAAACGACCGGCTGATCTACGAGGAGACTGATCCCGGCTTCTTCATGGATGTCGGCGGCACGCGCTCCAACGAGTGGATCATGATCGGCATCAACGATCATGAGACCTCGGAGTACCGCATCATGAGCGCCAACGATCCATTCGCCGAGCCGAAGCTGGTTGCGGCGCGCCAGACCGGCCTGCAGTACGAGCTCGAGGAAGGCGGCGACATCTTCTTCATCCTCACCAATGCCGACGGCGCCAAGGACTTCAAGATCATGACGGCGCCGGCGCATGATCCGGTGCGGGCCAACTGGCAGGAACTGGTGCCGCACGAAGCGGGACGGCTGATCCTTTCGGTGATCGGCTTCAAAGACCACATGGTCCGGCTCGAGCGCAAGGAAGGCCTGCCGCGCATCGTCGTGCACGACCGCAAGAGCGGCGAGGAGCACCTGATCTCCTTCGACGAGGAGGCCTTCTCGCTCGGCCTGTCCGGCTCCTACGAATACGACACCGAGATCATGCGCCTTTCCTATTCGTCGATGACGACCCCGGCGCAGGTCTTCGATTACAACATGCGCACCCGCGAGCGGGTGCTGCTCAAGACCCAGGAAGTGCCGGCCGGCCATGACCCGGAGCACTACGTCACGCGCCGGCTGATGGCGCCTGCCGCCGACGGCGAACTGGTGCCGATCTCGCTCCTCCATCACCGCGATACGCCGCTCGACGGGTCGGCGCCTTGCCTGCTTTACGGCTACGGCTCCTACGGCATCACCGTGCCGGCCGCGTTCAATACCAATCTGTTTTCGCTGGTCGACCGCGGCTTTGTCTACGCGATAGCCCATGTTCGCGGCGGCAAGGACAAGGGCTATGGCTGGTACGACGACGGCAAGCGGGCGAACAAGAGGAACACGTTCACCGATTTCATCGCGGTCGCTCAGCACCTCGTCGCCGAACGCTATACGCAGCATGACCGCATCGTCGCGCAAGGCGGTTCGGCCGGCGGCATGCTGATGGGGGCGGTCGCCAACATGGCGCCGCAATGTTTCGGCGCCATCATCGCCGAAGTTCCCTTCGTCGACGTGCTCTCCACCATGCTCGACGCCAGCCTGCCGCTGACGCCGCCGGAATGGCCGGAATGGGGCAATCCGATCGCTTCGGCGGAGGATTACCGGACCATCGCCGCCTATTCACCCTACGACAATGTCGCCGCACTCGGCTATCCGCCGATTCTGGCGCTGGCCGGCCTGACCGACCCGCGCGTCACTTATTGGGAGCCTGCCAAATGGGTAGCGCGGTTGCGCGACCGCAAGACAGGTGAGAATCCGGTGCTGTTCAAGATCAACATGGATTCAGGCCATGCCGGCGCCTCCGGCCGGTTTTCGAGGCTGGAGGAAATCGCCTTCACCTATGCCTTTGCGCTCAAGGTCACAGGGAAGGCAGAGCTTGCCGCGTGAACACCGCGGATAGGCAGGTATTGCTTGCTGTTCCGCTACATGCCTTCATTGAGGATGAAAGTTGCGGAGAAGCCCACCAATGATCGATCTTGCCACATTGATTGCGTATGTCGCGGTTGTGCTTGGCTTTGTTTTCATCCCGGGTCCTGCCACCCTTTTGACCGTGGCGCGAGCAACCAGCTCTGGAACCAGGGTGGGCATCGCGACCGGCGCGGGGATCGCGGCCGGCGACGTGGTTCACACCTTCATGGCGATCGTCGGCATTTCGGCGATCATTGCCACGTCGGCGGCGCTTTTCAGCATAGTGAAGTACATCGGCGCAGCCTACCTCATTTATCTCGGCATTCGCGCGATCATCGAGAAAATGCCTGCCTATCCGGCCGCCGGCGCACTTGCGATCCCCGCTGCCAAAGCATTTCGGCAGGCTGTTTTGACCGAGATTCTCAACCCCAAGACCGCGCTTTTCTTCCTTGCATTTCTTCCGCAGTTTGTGCGGCCTGAAAACGGATCGGTGATGCTTCAACTGGCGACATTGGGCGTGATCTTTGTTCTGTTGGGCCTCGTCAGCACGGTGGTTTTCGCCGTGGGTGCGGGCGGCCTCGGCGCTTTCCTGCGCCGAAACCCGACGGTGCTGAGATGGCAGGGCCAGGCTGTCGGCGGCATCTATTGCGCCTTGGGCATCCGGCTGGCGCTGCAACAGCGCTAACTCGACATGCGACGCCTATGAGGCTTCGGATACTGGGCAGGCACAGTTGATTTTCCGCTCGCAATTGCAAAGGTCGCGCGCTACCCAATGCGCGGCCTTTTCACTCGCCGCCAACACTCAATCACCCAGGGATCTGCCATGTTGCTCGTCGATGTCTATCTCGACAAATCGCCCATCCAGGGCATCGGCGTCTTTGCCAAGAACCACATTCCCCGCGGCACGCTGGTCTGGAAGCTCGACCCGAAATACGACCGCCGCATCGAGGTGACGACCTACGAGCGGGAAACCGGGCCGGTGAAAACCTACCTTGACCGCTACGCCTACCCGGACCGGTGCGACCCGAACTACATCGTCTTCGAAGCCGACGATGCGCGCTACATGAACCATGCCGACGACCCGAATTGCGACGTCTCGCAGCCGGAGGAGACTTATGCCTTGCGCGACATTGCGCCTGGCGAGGAAATGACCTGCGACTACAATCACTTCTTCGAAACCGGCTTCGACTTTCTCGGCGACCGCTGACGCAACGGCCGTCAGCTCGCCGGCTTCTTGCGAGCCGGATAGCCGTTGGGATGCGGCGGCACGGCTTTTAGATAGGCGGCGATCGCCGCACGGTCCTCCGGGGTCAGCACGGCCATGTTCCGTTGCACGTCGACCATCGCGCCGCCGACCGTATCGAAGTCCGGCGTGAAGCCGGTTTCGAGATAGTTGGCGATGTCAGCTTCGGACCAATCGGCGATGCCGCCCTCGCCCGACGTGATGTTCGGCACGATACCGCTGCCTTCGGCGGCGGCCGCACCTGCCAGCCACTGGCCCTTCCTGGTGCCGCCGGCGAGGTCCCGCGGCGTGTGGCATTCGCCGCAATGACCGGGGCCTTCCACCAGATAGCGGCCGGCCAGCACCGGGTCGGGCGTGCCGTCGGGAAAGGAAACGACCGGCTGGTCACTCAAATAGAGCAGCTTCCACAAGCCAAGACCGCGTCGGACATTGAAGGGAAATGCCAGCGAATTGGCGGGCGCCTTGCCGGCGACCGCGGGCAAGGTCTTGAGGAATGCATAGAGATCGGCAATGTCGGCCGGCTTCATGCGCGCGTATGAAGTATAGGGAAATGCCGGATAAAGATGCTCGGCCGACGGTGATACGCCCTTCAGCATGGCGTTGGCAAAGTCCTCGACCGACCAGGCGCCGATGCCGTCCCTGGCATCCTGCGATATGTTCGGCGGCACGAAGGTGCCGAACGGCGTCTTGAGCTCGAGGCCGCCGACCAGCTGAAGGCGGGCGTCGCCTTGCGAGCCGGGCTTGGCATGACAGGACGTGCAGCCGCCGGCGTAGAAGATGCGCTTGCCCCTGGCGGCGTCGCCGGGACCAAGCTCAGCCAGCGTTGCGGCATCGAGCCTGACCGGAGCCGACAGGAACCAGCCGGCAATCGCGGCCGCGCCGCCCAGAACGAGGGCGGCGCCGGCAAGTTTCTTCAGCAAGCGCATTGCCCGCCATCAGCCTTTTTTCACCCTGTAGTTTTGATGACAGTTGCCGCAGCCGCCGCCGATGGTGTTGAACTGTGCCTTCAACGCCTCGGCGTCCGCAGGTGCTGCGGCGACCGCTGCCTTGACGTCTGCGAGGTACTTGCCTTCAGCCGTCTTGAAGCCGGCCATGTCCTGCCAGATCTTGGGAGACGCCGTGGTGTCGCCGGTGTCGCTGCCCGCCGGGAAAAGCGTGTCGACGCCGGCATGGAATTTCTCGGCATTGGCCTGCAGTGCCTGCAACGCGGTCAGCACCGAAGCTGCGTCGTAGGGCGTCTCGCCCTTGACCACTTTCGACAAGCCGGCGGCGATCTTGCCACGTTCCTTCATCAGGGCCTGCCGGTCAGCAACCGGGTCGGCAAACGCCGCCGAACCGGCGAAGGCGAGCATCGAGATGGCGAGGATAAGCTTTCTCATTCACTTGGCTCCATGTTGAAGGCAATTCTGGATGCGGTCCCACCCGATGACAAACGGCAAGGATGGCTTAAAAATTCCGACGCTGCGCCTCACGCTTGCGTGAAATTTTGCAACTGTCGTTCTGATGCTGAAAAAGAAAAGCCCCGGTTCTGCCGGGGCTTTTCTGGAACGGATCAGGCCTTTTCGTAGAGTTCGAGCACATAGTCCCAGTTGATGAGACTGTCGACGAAGGCTTCGAGATATTTCGGCCGGGCGTTGCGATAATCGATGTAATAGGAATGTTCCCACACATCGACGCCGAGGATCGGCGTCGCGCCATGGACGAGCGGGTTCTCGCCATTCGGCGTCTTCGAGATCGCCAGCTTGCCGTCCTTGACCGAGACCCAGGCCCAGCCCGAACCGAACTGGGTGGTGCCGGCGGCGATGAAGTCGGCCTTGAACTTGTCGTAGCCACCAAGATCGCTGTCGACCGCCTTTTGCAATGCGCCCGGCAGCTTGTTGCCACCGCCGCCCTTCTTCATCCATTTCCAGAAATGGATGTGATTGTAGTGCTGGGCGGCATTGTTGAAGAGGCCCGCATTCTTGCCGAAGGACTGTTTGACGGCCTCTTCGACCGACAAATCGCCCATGCCCGCCTCGGCGGCCAGCTTGTTGCCGTTGTCGACATAGGCCTTGTGGTGCTTGTCGTGGTGATATTCCAGCGTTTCCTTTGACATATAAGGCTGCAAGGCCTCGTAATCATAGGGCAAGGCGGGCAATTCAAAAGCCATCGGTCGTACTCCCTCGTGGAAAAATCCGGTGTCGATACCGGACTAACATAGGACTGGATTGGTCTGGAACAACTCCGGAAACGAAGCGCCGGCCGCTTTTTAGGGGGTCAGCCGGGCGAAGTCGAATGCGCCCATTCCCAATAGAGTTCGCGCGCCTTCTTGGCCACCGGTCCGGGTTGCAGATTGCGCTCCTCGATACGGGTGACCGGCACGACTTTCGAGTGGTTTCCGGTCGAGAAGATTTCGTCCGCCTCGAGAAAATCGCGGATCGACAGCGTCTTTTCCGTCGTCGTGAAGCCGTATTCGCCCAGCAGGGCCATCGTGCGCGCGCGGGTAATGCCGGACAGGAAGGTGCCGTTCGGCGCCGGCGTCAGGACATGGCCGTCCTTGACCAGGAAAATATTCGAGGTGCCGGTCTCGGCGACATTGCCCAGCATGTCGAGCACCAGCGCATTGTCGAACCCGCGCATCTTGGCTTCGAGGATGGCCCGGCCGTTGTTGGGATAAAGGCAGCCAGCCTTGGCGTTGGTCGGCATGGTTTCGATGGTCGGGCGCCGGAACGGCGACACCGTCACCGAAAACCCCGCAGGCGAGATCATCGGCGATTCGTAGAGGCAAAGGCAGAAACGCGTCGAGGCCGGGTCGGCCGGCACGCCCATATAGCCGCCATGCTCGGCCCAATACATCGGCCTGATGTAGACCGCCGTCTTGCCGTCGAACTTCTTCAGCCCGTCCCAGGTCAGGCCGACGATCTTGTCAGTGCTCATCGTCGGTTTCAGGCCGAGCGCGATCGCCGAGGCATTGACCCGCGCTGCATGGCGATCGAGATCGGGAGCGACGCCCTCGAACCAGCGGGCGCCGTCGAACACGCTGGTGCCGAGCCACATGGCGTGGCTGCGCGGCCCTAGAATGGCAACATTGCCCTCGTACCAGTCGCCGTCGACGAAGGTCCATGTCGCGGATTGCGCCGCAGTCGCCAGTGTCATTGCCAGGTTCCGTTCGATGCTTGTTGCGGCGCATTGGAAGATGCTTTGGCGGCCGCCGTCAACCGGCTTGGCTGAGATTTGTTGAGGCCAGCGGGCTGGCGGACTGCAATCAGCGCTTGCGCCTTGCCTTACGCGGCCTCAAAACTGTCGAATGCAGTTCGCGGCTTACGTTTTCGACGCCTATGGCACGCTGTTCGACGTGCATGCGGCCGTGCGCCGTCACGCCGACCAGATTGGGCCGGACGGCCAGTTGCTGTCCGATATCTGGCGCGCCAAGCAGCTGGAATATTCCTGGGTCAGGACGCTGATGGGGGCCTATGCCGATTTCTGGCAGCTCACCGAGCAGGCCCTCGACTTCGCCCTGCGCAAGGTTCCATCCGCGGATGCCGGGCTGAGGGCGAAGCTGCTCGAGGCCTATTGGCGGCTGGACTGCTATCCGGAGGTACCGGCCGTGCTCAAGGCGCTCAAGGCATCGGGGGCAAGGCTGGCGATCCTGTCAAACGGTTCGCCTGAGATGCTGGAAGCGGCGGTCAAATCCGCCGCGCTCGACCAGGTCCTGGACGACGTCTTTTCCGTCGACAGCGTCAGGCGCTTCAAGACCGATCCGTCGGTCTACGACATGGTCACCACGGGCTGGCGCCTCTATCCGGGCGCCGTCTCTTTCCAGTCATCCAACCGCTGGGACGTCGCCGGCGCCACCAAGTTCGGCTTCAGGACGGTGTGGATCAACCGCGCCAATCAGCCAGAGGAATACCGGGATCTTCCACCGGCCCTGATCCTGCCGTCCCTCGATGGTCTGATCTCCGGGGTTTGACGGTCGGACATGTTGCCTCGACGCAACAGTACGGTCCAGTCACAGCTTTGCCTTTGTTTGTCCACCCTGCGGCCAGAATTGGAACCGCCTATCGCACTGGCATTGCTCAAGCACCTGCGCCGTATCGGACGCATTCACGCTTTGTTGCGATTTGAGACTTAAAAAAGGCAATCATGTTCACACCCCAATCGTCCTCTCTGCGCCTTAGCCGTCGCGGTTTCCTCAACGCAGCAGCCCTTGGCGCCGCCTCGGTCGCGGTCTCCAGTTGCACCACCCTGTCGCAGCAGCCGGTCGAGCCACCGCCGCCGACCTATGTCGAGCCGGCGCTCGGCGATTACGTGACGATGTATGGGCCGATGTCGGATGGCGGCTTCGAGCTGCCGGCCATACCTGTCGACAAGATCGACCCGCAGTTCCTGCGCCAGATCGTTGACGATCCGACCGGGCAGCAGCCCGGCACCATCGTCGTCGACACGACCAACCACTTCCTCTACCTGGTGCGCCCGGGCGGCCAGGCGATCCGCTACGGCGTCGGCCTTGGCCGCGCCGGCTTCGAATGGTCGGGCGATGCGGTGGTCCAATGGAAGCAGAAATGGCCGAAATGGACGCCACCGGACGACATGATAGCCCGCCAGCCCGAGCTCGCAAAATACAGCGCCGATAACGGCGGCATGCCCGGCGGGCTGGACAACCCGCTTGGCGCGCGTGCGCTTTATCTGTTCCAGGGTAACCAGGATACGCTGTACCGGTTGCACGGCTCGCCGGAATGGCGGTCGATCGGCAAGTCGGTGTCGTCGGGCTGCGTGCGCCTGATGAACCAGGACATTATCGATCTCTACGATCGTGTGCCGAACAAGACCCCGGTCGTGGTGACAGCCGATGTCGGCCAGCCGGTGGTGGCAACAGCAAACCGCAGAGCCATTCCGATCGACGCCGGCGTGCCGGAAGGATCGATCCTGCTCGGCCCGATAAAATCGATCACAAATTCGATCTTCTGAGCTGGTGAAAGCGCGGGCGGGATCTTCCTCGAGGCTCAAGCGGTCGTTCTGCCTCGAGCCGGCGGTTGCCAGGTTGTTGGGTGTCGCTTTGTACGGCCAGGTTGATTAATTAGCTTAGGCCCGCCCGGCGCAGCCCTTCGGCATAGAGCGCACGAAGCTCCGCGGGGGCGATCGGATGATAGCGCTCGATCCAGTCCAGCGTGAGGTTCGGCTGGATCCGCAGGGCCTCCGCAAGTGCGGAAGCGGCGAGCGCAAGGTCGCCGGACAGCCCGGCCACTGCCGCGAGACTGCGCCATGCGGTGCCGAAGTCGCGCCTGAGCTGCACCGCGCGGTGCTGGAACTCGACCGCCTCGGCGATGCGCCCGGCCGCAAAATGACAGGTGCCGATCGTCGAGAGCACCGCTGCTTGGATCGTGTCGCGTGGGGAGAGCCGCATCGCTAGTTCTGCGTGGCGGGCGCCCTCCGCGCCCATCCCGGCGTAGCCGTAGCTCGAGCCCAGAACCATATGCGCCATGGCAAAGCTCGGGTTTCGCTCGATCGCTTCGGTAAGCGCCTCCCTGGCAGGCTTGGGACGCCGCGCGACCATGTGGACGTAACCGAGCACGAGATGAGCCCACGGATCGTCATTGTCCTGGTCGAGCGCGCGCTGGCCGAGCGCGAGTGCCCCGTCGAGCACCTCGGAAGGCTCCGCCACCCCTAGATGCGCCCTCGCGGCATAAAGCCAGCCGAGCAGGCCAATGGCGCGGGCATATTCCGGATCGATCTCGATGGCCCGCTTGAGCAGACCGACACCGACCTCGTTGTCCCGGGCAACCCAGGTCCACACGTAGGGCATGGCGCGCACGACGCAGCCCCAGGCGTCCAGGCTCTCGGTCGGCCGCTTCCTGAGGCGCACGTTCTCTGCAGCATAGAGCTGCGGCTCCAGCGATCCGACGACGCTTCCCGTGATCTCGTCCTGCACGGCAAATATGTCGCTCACCGCGCGGTCATAGCGCTCGGCCCACACATGCGTCCCGGATGCGGCTTCGATCAGCTGGGCAGTAACGCGAATACGGTCGCCGGCTTTGCGAACGCTGCCCTCGAGCACGTAGTGGACGCCGAGCTCACGGGCCACCTGGCGGATGTCGGCCGATTTGCCCTTGTAGGCGAATGTCGAGTTGCGGGCGATGACGAACAGCCAGTGCAGCTTGGACAGCGCGGTGATGATATCCTCGCTGATACCGTCGCTCAAGAACTCCTGGTCCCTGTCTCCGCTCATGTTCTGGAATGGTAGTACGGCAATGGAAGGCTTGTCGGGAAGCGGCAGGTTTCCGCCGGACACGGCCGACGCGACGAGCTCCAACTTCGCCACGTTTTGGCTCAGGCTCAGACGATAGGCTCGCACCGGCCGTACAATGTTTTTGAGCTCCTTGTCGCCGAGATCGACGAATTCTTCTTTCAACTTGTCGCGCACCTGTTCATAGGCCGCACCTGAGAGGCAGATCCCATTTGGTTCGGCGATTCCTTCCAGACGGGCCGCGATGTTGACGCCGTCGCCCATCAGGTCGCCGTCACTCTCCTCGACCACATCGCCAAGATGAATACCGATCCGGAATTCAATGCGGCGCTCCGGTGGGAGGCCGACGTTGCGCTCGACCATGCCATTTTGCACTTCGATGGCGCAGCGCACGGCATCGACAACGCTGCGGAATTCCACGAGGGCTCCGTCACCTGTTCGCTTACTACCCGACCGGCGTGAACCGCGATGATGGGGTCGATGAGATCGCTGCGGAGCGCCCGGAGTCGCGCGAGCGTCCGATCTTCGTCCGACCCAGCCAGCCGGCTGTATCCGACAACATCGGCGGCCAGGATCGCCGCAAGTTTGCGGATCTCGCTCACCTTGCCCCTTCCTTCACTGCCCAACATAGCACAGACTCAAGCGCAAGACCGCTCCATTTGGAACGGCGTGAATTCGCGACGACGGATGGCGCCCGGAGTCCCACTGGCCGGAAAGCGGCTTCGGGTCCGAAGCGCGACATTGTCGGCGATTGTCAGAAAGGTCTCGAAATGGCGCATAGCCGCCGTCCGCTGTCCTCCAGATCTGGCTACTGGCGCTCCATGCCAAGGCAGAATTTGCCAACACCGATGCCCGCCTTCGGGTCCGATGCTCTTCACCGCCCCCTGGACAGGCTGCCCAGAATGCCGCGGACGATCGCTCGTCCGACCGACGAGCCGACCGAGCGCACCACGGATTTGATCGCAGCCTCCGCCACCGTCTGGCGGTTGGAGGGCCGCGGCGCGCGGCGGCCGCCGGTCGGCTGGGGATCGTCGTTGCCGAAGCCGGGAATGGTCCAGCGCGAACGGCCTGCGTCCTGTTGCTGCGCCTGTGCCTCCTGGGCGTCCTTGGCCTTTTTCTGCAGGATCTCGAAAGCGGATTCGCGATCGACGGTCTGGTCGTACTGTCCCGCAACCGGGCTTTCAGTGATCAGCTTGCGGCGCTCTTCGGGCGTGATCGGGCCAAGGCGCGATGATGGCGGGCGGATCAGCGTCCGCTGCACCATGGACGGCACGCCCTTGGCTTCCAGCGTCGAGACAAGCGCCTCGCCGGTGCCGAGCTGCGTGATCACGGTTGCGCAGTCGAAATCGGGATTGGGCCTGAACGTCTCGGCCGCCGTCTTGACGGCCTTCTGTTCGCGCGGCGTATAGGCACGAAGTGCGTGCTGCACGCGGTTGCTCAACTGGGCCAGCACGGTTTCAGGGATATCCAGCGGATTTTGCGTGACAAAATAAACGCCGACGCCCTTCGAACGGATCAGCCGGACCACCTGTTCGACGCGGTCGATCAGCACTTTCGGCGCGTCGTCGAACAGAAGGTGCGCCTCGTCGAAGAAGAAGACCAGCCTCGGCTTGTCCGGGTCGCCGACCTCGGGCAGTTCCTCGAACAGTTCCGACATCAACCACAGCAGGAACGTCGCATAGAGCCGCGGATTCATCATCAGCTTGTCGGCGGCGAGCACGCTGATGGCGCCGCGTCCATCGCGCGTGGTGCGCATGATGTCGGCGATCCGCAATGCCGGCTCGCCGAAGAAATTGGCCGCGCCCTGCTGCTCCAGGACCAGCAGCGTGCGCTGGATGGCGCCGACCGAGGGCTTCGTCACATTGCCGTAGCGATCGCCGATCTCTTCGGCGCGGTCGGCGATGTTGGCAAGCAGTGACCGCAGGTCCTTCAAGTCGAGCAGCAGAAGGCCTTCCTCGTCGGCGATGCGGAAGGCGATGTTCATGATGCCTTCCTGTGCCTCGGAAAGGTTCATCAGCCGCGACAGAAGCAGCGGCCCCATCTCCGAGATGGTGGCGCGGATCGGGTGGCCCTGCTCGCCGAACAGATCCCAGAAGATGACCGGGAATTCCTGGAATTCATAGGGATCGAGCTTGACCTGCTCGGCCCGCTTGACCAGGAAATCCTGCGCCGCCCCCATCATGGCGATACCTGACAGGTCGCCCTTGATGTCGGCGCAGAACACCGGCACGCCGGCATTGGAGAAACCCTCGGCCAATATCTGCAGGGTCACCGTCTTGCCGGTGCCGGTCGCGCCGGTGACCAGGCCGTGACGATTGCCATATTGCAGCAAAAGCTGTTCGGGCCGCTGATAGCTGTCGTCCGGCTTGCGGCTGGCTCCTATGAAGATACTGGTGTCGTCGGCCATGTGCCCGGTCTCCGCAAACCTATAGGGTTGAATGCCCTGATCCCTTGAAGAAAAGGGAGCCCCGCCGCAGGTATAGTGAGGCCATTGCGCAGCGACAATGGGCGTCGTCGAAAATGGCTTTTGGAGCTTGCGGAGCCTGCCCATGTTTGGCAATCGATTGACGGTCGCAGTCACGCAAGACGTGTTGCACGGCGTGTACGCTGCATTGTGATATGCGACCGGGGAACGTAGACTGACGTAGCTGGCCGCTGCGGCCGCTAGAATGAGGAGAACGGATGGGCGCCGGTGCCTTGACCCAGGATGCCGAACTTCCGAACGCCGACCGGCAACGATGGCTGGCGCTGGCGGAGAAGGCGCTGGCCGGCGGGTCCTTCGAGGAAAAGCTCGTCTCGCATACGGACGACGCCATCCGCATCGAACCGCTCTACGAGCGTTCGGTAACCGCCGAGCCTGTCGTGCGCGCCAACCCGGGATCACCGTGGATCGTCAGCCAGCGTATCGACGATCCGGACATAGGCCGCGCCAGTGCGCAGGCGCTGGAAGACGTCGCGCAGGGTGCCACCGGACTGTCGCTTGTCTTCGAGGGTGCGCCGAACGCCTTCGGCTATGGCTTGCCGAGGACGGCGGAGGCGCTGGAGGGCGTGCTCGACGGCGTGCCGCTCAACCGCATCCAGATCCGCATCGACGCCCATCCCTGGAGCCGCGCCGTGGCCGACTGGCTGGTGGCGTTTTTGACCAAGCGCCGCTCCGACCCGGCAAAGCTCAACCTCTCCTTCGGCATCGATCCGGCGGCGATTTTTGCCGGGACCGGCAGGCTGCGCATGTCGATCGACGCTTTACAGGCTTCGATGCCGCAATCGCTGGCGCATTTCTTTTCGATGGGTGTGCCCGGCGTGCTGCTGGAGGCCGACGGGCGGGTATTCCACAATGCCGGCGCCACCGAGGCGCAGGAGCTTGGCACCATGCTCGCCTCGGCCGTCTCCTATCTGAGGCTGTTCGAGAAGGCGCGCCAGCCGCTCGTCTACGCGGCGCCGCATATCGGTTTTGCGCTGAGCGTCGACCAGGACCAGTTCGTATCGACGGCGAAGGTCAGGGCGTTGCGCAGGCTGTGGGCGCGTGTCCAGGAAGCCTGCTCGATACCGCCCTCCACTGCCAGCATCCATGCCGAAACCTCCTTCCGGATGATGACGGCGGCCGACCCGGAAAGCAACATCCTGCGCACCACCATCGCCGCTTTCGCGGCTGCCGCCGGCGGCGCGGATTCGATCGCCATCCTGCCGCACACGATCGCGCACGGCCTGCCCGCGGGTTTTGCCCGCCGCGTTGCCCGCAACGCGCAACTGATCATGGCCAATGAAAGCCACATCGACCACGTCGCCGATCCGGTTTGCGGTTCGGGCGCCGTCGAAGCGCTGACTGCGGAGCTCTGCGCGGCGGCCTGGCAGGAGTTCCAGCAGATCGAGGCGGAAGGCGGCGTGCTGACCAGCCTTGAGCAAGGCCACATCCAGAGGCGCGTCCAGGCAGCTTCCGCGCGCCGCAACACAGCCTACGAGGCGGGCGAACGGGCGATCGTCGGCACGACGCTGCACCCGTCGAAGACCGAGCGTCCGGTCGAGACGCTGGCGGCGGCGCGGCGGCCTGCCTTCGACGAAGGCGTTGCGGTGTGCGAGCCGCTGTTTCCGATCCGCATCGATCAGTCGATCGGAGCGGTACCATGATCCCGGATTTCAGCCAGATCGCCTGGTCGCCGCCACGGCGGGCGCCTGTCGAGGTCAAAGATCAGCGGATGACGCCGGAAGGCATCGCCATCAAGCATCTCTACAACCAGGGCGATCTCAAGGGCTTGCCTCATCTCGATACCTATCCGGGCCTGCCGCCCTTCGTGCGCGGCCCCTATCCGACGATGTATGTCCAGCAACCCTGGACGATCCGGCAGTATGCCGGCTTCTCGACGGCAGAGGAGTCCAACGCCTTCTACCGGCGCAACCTTGCCGCCGGCCAGAAAGGCCTCTCAGTCGCCTTCGATCTCGCCACGCATCGCGGCTACGACAGCGACCATCCGCGCGTCGCCGGCGATGTCGGCATGGCCGGCGTCGCCATCGATTCCATTCTCGACATGCGCCAGTTGTTCGACGGCATCCCGCTTAACGAGATGACGGTATCGATGACGATGAACGGCGCGGTGCTGCCGATCATGGCGCTCTATATCGTGGCGGCGGAGGAACAGGGCGTCGCGCAGAAGGATCTCGCCGGGACCATTCAGAACGACATCCTGAAAGAGTTCATGGTGCGCAACACCTATATCTATCCGCCAAAACCTTCGATGCGGATCGTGGCGGACATTTTTTCCTACACGTCGAAGCACATGCCGAAGTTCAATTCGATCTCGATCTCCGGCTACCACATGCAGGAGGCGGGAGCGACGGCGGACCTCGAGCTCGCCTACACGATTGCCGACGGTATCGAATATGCCCGCGCCGGCGTCGCGGCCGGCCTCGACATCGACCGTTTCGCTCCGCGCCTTTCCTTCTTCTGGGCCATCGGCATGAATTTCTTCATGGAAGTCGCGAAGCTGAGAGCAGCGCGCCTTTTGTGGGCCAGCCTGATGCTGAAGAATTTTTCGCCGAAGGACGAGCGTTCGCTGTCGCTGCGCACCCATTGCCAGACTTCGGGCTGGTCGCTGACGGCGCAGGACCCCTACAATAACATCATCCGCACCATGATCGAGGCGATGGCCGCGACCCAAGGGCATACGCAGTCGCTGCACACCAATTCCTTCGACGAGGCAATGGCGCTGCCGACCGACCATTCGGCCCGCATCGCCCGCAACACACAGCTCATCCTGCAGAAGGAGTCCGGCACGACGCGCATTATCGACCCGTGGGGCGGCTCCGCCTATGTCGAACGGTTGACGCATGACCTGGCGGCGCGTGCGCTTGCGCATATCGAGGAGGTCGAGAGCCTCGGCGGCATGGCCGCGGCAATCGAAAAGGGCCTACCGAAGCTGCGCATCGAAGAGGCTGCCGCGCGCACCCAGGCGCGCATCGATTCAGGCGAACAGGCCGTGGTCGGCGTCAATGCCCACCAGCCCGGGACGGACATCGAAGTCGACGTGCTGAGGATCGACAATGCCGAGGTCAGGGCACGGCAATTGTCGAAGCTGCAGCGGCTGAAAGGCACGCGTGACGTCGCTGCCGTCGAGAGCGCGCTCGATGCGCTGACCCGTGCTGCCGGGAGTAACGGAAACCTGCTGGAATTCGCCATCCGGGCGGCGCGCGCCAACGCCACGGTCGGCGAGATTTCGCTGGCGCTGGAAAAAGTCTTCGGCCGCCATGTCGCCTCGGTGCAGACGATCTCCGGCGTCTATCGCAACGCGCTTGGTCACAGTCCAGTGGTCGATCGGCTGCAGGACAAGATCGTGGCGTTCGAGGAGAAGTCGGGCGGCAGGCCGCGCATTCTGGTCGCCAAGATGGGCCAAGACGGCCATGATCGCGGCCAGAAAGTGATCGCCACCGCCTTTGCCGACCTAGGCTTCGACGTCACCGTCGGGCCGATGTTCCAGACGCCGGAAGAGATCGCCAGGCTGGCCGTCGAGCATGACGTGCACATCGTCGGCGCCTCGTCGCTGGCTGCGGGCCATTTGACGCTTATTCCCGAACTCAAACTTGCGCTGAAGAAGCTCGGCCGCGACGACATGCTGATCGTCGCCGGCGGCGTCATTCCACCACAGGATTACGACGCAGTCCGGCAGGCAGGCGCCGCCGAAATCTTCCCGCCCGGCACGGTTATCCCGGAAGCGGCGGAGCGGCTGATGGACCAGCTGCTGCAGGCCGGCTGACGCTTTGTTATAATGTCTGTTGCAACGAGAAACACGCAGAGTTATAATCAGCGTTGCAACAGGATGTCTCACCATGAACACCACCATTCGCAAGATCGGCAATTCCGAAGGCGTGATCCTGCCGAGGGAAATTCTCGACCGCATGAACCTGAAGGCGGGCGACAGCATCGTCATCATTCAGGAAAGCGATGAACTTCGTCTGCGCCGCACCGAGGACACTGCTGAAGAATTCGAGCGCAAGATGAAGATCGCGCGCGAGCGGATGAAGAAGTATGAGGTAGCCTACCGCGCGCTCGCAAAATGACCGAGCATCATTCGCGGGAATTCGTGGAGGCGCTTCACGCCGAGCAGCTGCGCCTCCACGGCGGCGCAGCGGGCATCCGCGACGAGGGAATGCTGGAGTCGGCTCTCTACAGGCCGCAGCAGAGGGAAATCTATGGCGAGCCCGATCTCTGTGAGCTGGCGTCCGCTGATCTTTTCGGTATCGCCAAAACCCATCCATTCGTCGACGGAAACAAGCGTACTGCTTTCGCGGCGGCCGATCTGTTCCTTTATTTCAATGGCTTGAGCATCGAAGCCGAGCAGGCGGACATTATTCAACTGGTCATGATGGTCGCCGCCGGCGAAATCGACGAGGCTGGTGCCGCGGCGTTCTTCCGCGATCATGTCGTCAAGCTCGAAGACTAACTGTCGGAGAGCTTGACGATCTCCCACTCCTTGCCATTGACCACGGCAACTTCGCCGACCTTCTTGCCGAACAGCGCCATCGCCATCGGCGACACATGGGAAATTGTCCCCTTGGCGGGATTGGCCTCATCCTCGCCGACGATCTTCCAGTGCACCTTCTTGCCGTCGTCGCTTTCCAACGTGACACCCATGCCAAAGCGAACCATGTCGCTGCCCGGCTCCGGCACCGAAAGTTCGGCGCTTTCGCGCCGCGCCGTCCAATAGCGAAGATCACGCGACACCAGCGCGATGCGCTCGCGGTCGGCCCGCTTTTCGGCTCTGCCCAGTTCGTCGCGCAGAGCGGCCACCTCCGCGTCGATCAGCGCCAGGCCGCGTTCCGTCACCAGATTGCGATGATGGCTGATCGGCCGCTCGCCGATGCCAGCGATGGCGTTTTCGCTGTCTTCCTCGCGGGTGAAGGCCCTGCTCATCCGACGAACTTATGCCTGACGCGACGACTCCACAAGCCGTAGCCGGCGAACCGACGTCGGGGCCGATCCTGTCTGGCACGAATCCTGCGGCGCGACCGTCGAACACAAGGAATCTGTGCCGATGTTGAACAGACGAACGCTGCTTGCGCAGACCGCCGGATTTGCCGTCATGGGGCTTTCGCTCGGTAAGGCAGCGGCGAAAAACCTGCCCGGCATCGAGAGAGCCGCGTTGCGCGGCGCGATCAACGCGACCGATCTCGGCGTCCGGCCCGGCGCGCTTGACGACCAGAGCAAGGCTTTCACCAAGCTGTTGCGCGACGCGCACGACCGCGACATGCCGGTGTTCCTGCCGCCGGGGACCTATATCGTTTCCAACCTGTCGCTGCCCGGCCGCGTGCGCCTGTCCGGGGTGCCGGGCGCATCGCGGATCGTCTATGGCGGCAATGGCCATCTCATCATGGCAGAACAGGCCGAGCATATCGAACTCAGCGGGCTGGTGTTCGACGGCAGCAAGCGCTGGATGGGCGACTACACGCAAGGCCTGCTCGATCTGCGCCGCATCGTCCATCTGGTCGTCGACAACTGCCAGATGACCGGCAGCGGCAAGAACGGTCTGGCGCTCGAACACGCCTCGGGCCGCATCGAGCGCTCGGAGATATCCGGCGCGGCCGACGCCGGCATCTATTCGGTCGAGGCCGCTGGCCTGGAAATATCAGGCAATAGCGTCTCCGACTGCGCCAATGGCGGCATACTCGTGCACCGCTGGCAGGCAGCGGAAGACGGCACCATCGTCAGCGGCAACCGCATCGAACGCATCCAGGCGCGCAGCGGCGGAACCGGCCAGAACGGCAATGGCATCAATGCCTTCCGCACCGGCAACGTCATCATCTCCGGCAATATTGTTTCGGACTGCGCGTTTTCGGCGATCCGCGCCAACAGTGCCAGCAATGTGCAGATCACCGGCAATACCTGCTCGCGCTCGGGCGAAACGGCCGTGTATTCCGAATTCTCATTCGAAGGCGCGATCATCGGCAACAATATTGTCGATGGCGCCGCGAACGGCATTTCGATCGTCAATTTCAACGAGGGCGGCCGCATGGGCGTCTGCTCCGGCAACATCGTCCGCAATCTGTCGACCAGCGGCCCCTACCCTGCCGACGCGCCCGGCTTCGGCGTCGGCATCAGCGTCGAGGCAGACACCGTAGTTTCCGGCAATGTCGTCGAGAATGCGCCGCTCTACGGCATGCAGATCGGCTGGGGACCGTTCATGCGCAATGTGGTCGCCACGGGAAACGTCATCCGCAAGGCCGGGACCGGCATCGTCGTCACCGTGGTCGAAGGTGCCGGGACGGCAATCATCTCCGACAACGTCATCGACGGGGTCCAGCACGGCGCGATCGTCGGCCAACGCTGGACCGAGCCGGTGACCGGCGATCTCGCCGCATCAGGCAATGCCGGCTACGCGCATTTGACCGTCGAGCGCAACCACGTCAGTTGAGGGTGGCCGTCGGCCGGAGCGCGCCAACCTTGGCGCCGATCCGGCTTTCGATGGGCGGATTTGCCTGTTCGACCAGTTTCGCCGCTACAATCTTGTCGGCGTGCAGCAGCTTAGCCAGCACGGCCGCGACCATCGCTTCAGCGGCGCGGCCGGCGCCATCGTCGCATTTCAGTGCGATGCCAAGGCCGAGTTCCGGAAGGGCGGCGCAAAAAACACCTTCGGCGCCTCCCTTGACGAAAATCCGCCCGGGCGCGGCCTCCATCATCGCAACATCGGACCTGCCCGTGCCGGCGACGAAAAACGGCTCGGCCATGCAGGCGGAGAGCAGCCGCTTCGCCGCCCGGGCGCGCACCGGCTCGAAGCCGGCACCTGTCGCCATGCGGGCAAAGCCAAGGGCAAAGCTGCGCAGCGGCACGGCATAGGTCGGAATCGAGCAGCCGTCGGTGCCGCGGTGATCGGCGTCATGGGCAGCACCGGTCACCGCCTGCATCGCTTCGCGCACCATCTCCTGCGAGGCATGGCCAGCCTTGACGTAACCACGATGGGCGATGCCGCTGTGAACGCATGTGCATAGAAAGCCTGAGTGCTTGCCGGAACAATTGTTGTGCAGCGCGCTCGGCACGCTGCCGGCGCGGGCAAGTGCCAGCGTCGCTCCATGGCTCGACGGCCAATGCGCGCCGCATTCGAGTGCCGTCTCGTCCAGGCCGGCCTTCGCCAGCATGGCGCGCGCCAACTCGACATGTGGCGGCTCGCCGGAATGCGAGGCGCAGGCCAGCGCCAGCTCCCGATCACCGAAGCCGTAGGCATCGGCAGCGCCGCTCTCGACCAGCGGCAGCGCCTGGATCGCCTTGACCGCCGAACGCGGGAACACCGGCTGTGCCGTGTCGCCGATCTCCCAGACAGGCTTGCCATCGGCGTCGAAGACGGCAACAGCGCCGCGATGGGCACTCTCGACGATTGCGCCGCGCAAGACTTCGACCAGAACCGGATTTGCCATGTCACCTCCCGCAAATGCGGGCGGGTTTATCTGATCCTGTCGAGAATGGAAACGTAGTTGGCGACCGCGGCACCACCCATGTTGAAGATGCCGCCGAGTTTTGCTCCCGGCACCTGCATGCCGCCCGCCTCGCCGACAAGCTGCATGGCGCTCAGCACATGCATGGATACGCCGGTGGCACCGATCGGGTGGCCCTTGGCCTTCAGCCCGCCCGACGGATTGACCGGCAACCTTCCATTCTTCGCCGTCTCGCCATCCAGGGCCAGCTTGGCGCCCTCGCCGGGCTTGGCCAGGCCCATCGCCTCATACTCGATCAGTTCGGCGATGGTGAAGCAGTCATGCGTCTCGACAAAGGAAAGGTCGCCGAGCGTCACGCCCGCCTGCTTCAGCGCCTGGTTCCAGGCCTGCTCACAGCCCTCGAAGGCGAGAATGTCGCGCTTCGACATCGGCAGGAAATCCTGCACATGCTCATTGGCGCGAAAGGCGACGGCGCGGCGCATCTTCAGCGCCGTGGCCGTATCAGCAAGGACAAGCGCGGCGGCGCCGTCTGAGACCAGCGAGCAGTCCGTGCGCTTCAGCGGACCGGCGACGAAGGGGTTTTTTTCGCTTTCCTGCCGGCAGAACTCGTAACCGAAATCCTTGCGCATCTGCGCATAGGGATTGTCGACGCCGTTCTTGTGGTTCTTGGCGGCGATCATCGCCAGCGCATCCGACTGATCGCCGTAGCGCTGGAAATAGGCTTGGGCGATCTTGCCGAAGACGCCGGCGAAGCCTGCCGGCGTGTCACCGTCCTCCGGCAGATACGAGGCCTTGAGCAGGTTCTTGCCGATCTCGGGACCGGGCGTCGTCGTCATCTGCTCGGCGCCGACCACCAGCACGATACGGGCGGCATTGGCGTCGATGGCGCGGATGCCTTGCCTGACTGCCGCCGAGCCGGTGGCGCAGGCGTTCTCGACGCGGGTCGCCGGCTTGAAGCGCAGCCGGTCGTCGGCCTGGAGTACCAGGCTCGCGGTGAAATCCTGGGCGGAAAACCCGGCGTTGAAGTGGCCGAGCACGATCTCGTCGACGTCATCCGGACCGATGCCGGCATGATCAAGCGCTTCGACTGCCACCTTGGTGATCAGGCCCTCCAGCGTCTCGCCTTCGAGCTTGCCGAAGCGCGAATGCGCCCAACCGACGATGCATGCTGTCATGGCGATCTCCATCCTGTGGACCCGGGCTACGCGATACTTGGCGCGCGCCCTCAGCATTGTTCAAGCATGAACCGTTCCGCCGGCTTCGTGAAGGGGCCAGAACCGCACAATCGCTTGATCTTGAACATCTGGTCATAGTGCCTGGCTTTTGCCAGCAAATCAGACCGGATTTTTGTTGATTGATGCGTCAATAAAAAATAATCTTGGTGCCAACAGGCCGGAGCAAGAATGCCGAAACTCGGAATGGAACCGTTGCGCCGCAGGGCGCTCATCGACGCAACGATCTCGGCGATCGGCGAGCGTGGTTCGCTCGATGTGACGATGTCGGAAATCGCCGGGCGCGCCGGCGTGTCCTCGGCGCTTGCCCACCATTATTTCGGCGCGAAGGACGAATTGCTGCTGGCGACGATGCGCCACATCCTCAGCGAACTCACCGCCGATACGCGCCGTGCACTTCGCGCGGCCGGCACGGCGCGCCAGCGCGTCTCGGCGGTGGTCGCGGTCAACTTCTCCGACGTCCAGTTCCAGCCCGAAACGATCGCCGCCTGGCTCGCTTTCTATGTCGAGGCGCAGAAGTCGTCAGCACTTCGTCGGCTGCTCAAGGTCTATGCGCGGCGGCTGCATTCCAATCTGCTCAGCGGGCTGACCGGCATCCTGCCGAGGAGCGAGGCCGACCGGGTCGCCGAAGCGACGGCGGCGCTGATCGACGGGCTCTATATCAGGCGCGCGCTGAAGGACGGCGTCCCCGATGCCGCGACCGCAATCGCACTGGTCGAGGACTATCTCGAAACGAAGCTCAGCGGACGGCAGAAGCAGTGACATCCAAGCGACCCAACATCCTGATCGTGATGGTCGATCAGCTCAACGGAACGCTGTTCCCGGATGGGCCGGCGGACTTCCTGCACGCGCCGCATCTGAAGGCGCTCGCCGCGCGTTCGGCGCGGTTTTGCAACACTTACACTGCCTCGCCGCTCTGCGCCCCGGGCCGCGCCGCATTCATGAGCGGCCAGTTGCCGTCACGCACCGGTGTCTATGACAACGCCGCCGAATTCGCGTCTTCGATCCCGACCTTTGCCCATCATCTGCGCGCTGCCGGTTATCACACCTGCCTCTCCGGCAAGATGCATTTCGTCGGGCCGGACCAGTTGCACGGTTTCGAGGAGCGGCTGACCACCGACATCTATCCGGCCGATTTCGGCTGGACACCCGACTATCGCAAACCCGGCGAGCGCATCGACTGGTGGTATCACAATCTCGGCTCCGTCAGCGGCGCCGGTACTGCCGAGATCACCAACCAGCTGGAATATGACGACGAGGTCGCCTTCCATGCGGTGCAGAAGCTCTACGATTTTGCCCGCGTCTCCGACGATGCCGCACATCGGCCCTGGTGCTTGACGGTTTCCTTCACCCATCCGCACGATCCTTACGTCGCACGGCGGCGCTACTGGGACCTCTACCAGGATTGCCCGGCGCTCGAGCCCGAGGTCGGCTTCATTCCTTACGACAGGCAGGACCCGCATTCGCAGCGGCTCTACCGCGCCAGCGACTATGACAGGTTCGACATCACCGCTGAGCAGATACGCCGCGCACGGCGCGGCTATTTCGCCAACATCTCCTATCTCGACGACAAGGTCGGCGAATTGCTGTCGGTACTCGAGCGCACGCGAATACTCGACGATACGATCATCCTGTTCTGCTCGGACCATGGCGACATGCTTGGCGAGCGCGGCCTGTGGTTCAAGATGTGCTTTTTCGAAGGTTCGGCGCGGGTGCCGCTGATGATCGCCGGCAAGAGCATACACGCCGGGCTAATCGAGACGCCGGTTTCCAATCTCGACGTGACGCCGACGCTTTGCGACCTCGCCGGCATCGACATCAGCGCGATTGCCCCGTGGACCGACGGCCAGTCGCTGCTGCCGTTGCTGAACGGAAAGAAACGCTCCGCGCCGGTGCTGATGGAATATGCCGCCGAAGGCTCCAACGCGCCGATGGTGGCGATGCGCGAGGGTCGCTACAAATTCATCCATTGCGAGATCGATCCGCCGCAACTGTTTGATCTTGAATCGGATCCGCGGGAATTGACCAATCTCGCCGCCGATCCGCCCAATGCGGCTTTGGTGGCCGCTTTCACAGACAAGGTGCGGGCGCGCTGGGACATGGCGGCGTTCGATGCCGCGGTGCGTGCCAGCCAGGCACGCCGCTGGGTAGTCTACCCGGCGCTGCGCAACGGCACCCATTATCCTTGGGAATTCCAGCCGCTGCAGAAGGCATCGGAGCGCTACATGCGCAACCACATGAACCTCGACCTGCTCGAAGAGCAGAAGCGCTTTCCGCGAGGCAAATGATGGCAGACCGTCTCGTCCCCTCGCTCGACCATCTCAGGCAGGCCTATGCCGTCACCTCCAAGGCAACGCAGGTCACGCCGCTGCTGGAATCGGCGGCACTCGCCCGCGAGACCGGCGCTGCCCGTGTCTTCGTCAAGGCCGAATCGCTGCAATGGGCCGGATCGTTCAAGGTGCGCGGCGCCTCCTGGCGGCTGAAGAAGCTCTCGCCTGACGAAACCAAAAAGGGCGTCGTCGCCTACTCCTCCGGCAATTTTGCGCAGGGGCTAGCGGCGGCAGGCCAGGCGCTTGGCATTCCCGTCACCATCGTCATGCCGATCGACGCTCCGGCCGCTAAGCGCGACGCCACATCGGGCTACGGCGCGCGCGTGGTGCTGACTGACCATGGCGAGCGCGCGCGTGAGGAAGT
Organism: Mesorhizobium sp. M0136; assembly: GCF_040322515.1. NCBI lineage: Bacteria > Pseudomonadati > Pseudomonadota > Alphaproteobacteria > Hyphomicrobiales > Phyllobacteriaceae > Mesorhizobium > Mesorhizobium sp. M0136. The sequence goes on along the minus strand of NZ_JAMYTP010000008.1, from coordinate 82,951 downwards.
CGCCGCCGCCAAGGCGCGCGAGATCGCTGCGAGCGAAGGCCTGGCGCTGCTGCACCCGTTCGACGATCCGGAGATCGTCGCCGGCCAGGCCGGTGCCGGGCTGGAGGCACTCAATCAGCTCGCCGCCAGGCAAGCGGAGGCCGATCTCTTGTTCTGCTCAGTCGGCGGCGGCGGCCTGATCGGCGGCGTTTCGCTGGCCTTCCATTACCTGTCGCCCGCCACGGAGATCATCGGCGTCGAGCCGGAAGGTTTTGACGGCATGGGGTCGTCGCTGGCGCATGGCGCCATCGAAACCATGCCGATCGGGCCGAAATCGATCTGCGACGGGCTGATGTCGCGGCGGCCGGGCGAGGCGCCGTTCGCAGCGGTGAAGGCGGCCGGCGTTCGCGGCGTCACCGTCGACGATGCGTCGGTGCGGCGCGCCATGCGCATCGCCTTCGAGCGGCTGAAGCTGGTGCTCGAACCATCCGGCGCTGCTTCGCTGGCGGCGGTGCTCGGCGGCAAGGTCGACGTCACCGGAAAGACCGTTCTCGTAGTGGCGACCGGCGGCAACGTCTCGCTGGCCGATTTCATTGCGCATATGAACCACGGGCGCGCATGAACCATGCTTGAAGCGGATTTCGTCATTATCGGCTCCGGCTCGGCCGGCTCGGCCATGGCCTACCGGCTGTCGGAGGACGGCAAGCATTCGGTCATCGTCATCGAATATGGCGGCAGCGATATTGGGCCGCTGATCCAGATGCCGTCGGCGCTGTCGATCCCGCTCAATATGAGCCTCTACGATTGGGGCTTTGCCAGCGAGCCCGAGCCGCACCTCGGTGGCCGCGTGCTGGCGACGCCGCGCGGCAAGGTCATCGGCGGTTCGTCGTCGATCAACGGCATGGTCTATGTGCGCGGCCATGCCCGCGACTTCGACCACTGGGCCGAACAGGGCGCGGCCGGCTGGGGGTTTGCCGACGTGCTCCCCTATTTCAAGCGCATGGAGGACAGCGCAGGCGGCGAGGATGGCTGGCGCGGCCATGGCGGCCCGCTGACTGTGCAGCGCGGCTCGAGGACGAACCCACTCTATGGCGCCTTCGTCGAGGCAGGCCGTCAGGCCGGCTTCGAGCTGACCGACGACTATAATGGCGCGAAGCAGGAGGGCTTTGGGCCGATGGAGCAGACCATCCGCGGCGGCCGTCGCTGGTCGGCGGCTAGCGCCTATCTGAGGCCGGCGCTGAGGCGGAAAAATGTCATCCTGGTCAAGGGTTTCGCCCGGCGGGTGATCATCGAGAATCAACGCGCCACCGGCGTCGAGATCGAAGCGCGCAAACGGATTCAGGTGGTCAGAGCGCGGCGCGAGGTGATCGTTGCCGCGTCCTCGATCAACTCGCCCAAGATCCTGATGCTGTCCGGCATCGGCCCCGGCCAGCACCTTAGGGAGAACGGCATTCCGGTGATCGCCGACCGGCCGGGTGTCGGCCGCAATCTGCAGGATCATATGGAGCTCTACATCCAGCAGGAATCGACAAAGCCGATCACGCTGAACTCCGTCTTGAACCCGTTCTCGAAGGCGCTGATCGGGGCACAATGGCTGTTCTTCAAATCCGGCCTCGGCGCCACCAACCATTTCGAGGCCGCCGCCTTCGTGCGCTCGCGCGCTGGCGTCGACTATCCCGATATCCAGTATCACTTCATCCCGGCCGCGGTCCGCTATGACGGCAAGGCGGCGGCCAAGGCGCATGGTTTCCAGGCGCATGTCGGGCCGATGCGGTCGAAGTCGCGCGGTTCGGTCACGCTGCGCTCGCCCGATCCCAAATCGAAGCCGATGATCCGCTTCAACTACATGTCGCATCCGGACGACTGGAAGGAGTTCCGCCACTGCATCCGGCTGACCCGCGAAATCTTCGGGCAAGCGGCCTTCGATCCGTACCGCGGCAAGGAACTGTCGCCGGGTTCGCATGTGCAGTCCGATGAGGAGCTCGACGCCTTCATTCGCGACCACGCCGAAAGCGCCTACCACCCTTGCGGCACCTGCAAGATGGGCCGTGCCGATGATGCGATGAGCGTGGTCGATCCGGAATGCCGCGTCATTGGCGTCGAAGGGCTGCGGGTCGCCGATTCCTCGATCTTCCCGCGCGTCACCAACGGCAATCTCAACGCGCCGTCGATCATGACTGGCGAGAAGGCCGCCGACCACATTCTCGGGCGCACGCCGCTGCCACCTTCCAACCAGGAACCATGGATTAATCCGCGCTGGCAGGTGTCGGACAGATAGGCCATGATCCGGCGGACGCATATTCCGCATGCCGCGACAAGACGATTTGGAGAACAGTCATGCGCGCCCAACCAACGGCATCGCATTATGTCAACGGCCGCTATATCGACGACGAGCGCGGCGCAGCGCTGCCGGTCATCTATCCGGCAACCGGCGAGGCCATCGCCATGCTGCGCTCGGCGACGCCGAACGTGCTGGAGCTCGCGATCGAGGCGGCGCGTGCAGCACAACCGGCCTGGGCGCGGCTGAAGCCGGTCGAACGCGGCCGCATCCTGCGCCGTGCCGCCGACATTCTGCGCGCGCGCAATGCCGATCTGGCGCGCATCGAGACGCTGGATACCGGCAAGCCTATCCAGGAGACGCTGGTTGCTGACGCCCCGTCGGCGGCCGACTGCCTGGAATATTTCGGCGGCGCCGTCGCCGCCTTTAATGGCGAGGCCGTCGATCTCGGCGGACCCTTTGCCTATACCAGGCGCGAGGCGCTCGGCGTCTGCGTCGGCATCGGCGCCTGGAATTACCCGATCCAGATCGCCGGCTGGAAGTCCGCACCGGCCCTCGCCATGGGCAACGCAATGGTGTTCAAGCCCTCGGAGAACACGCCGCTTTCAGCGCTGGCGCTTGCGGAGATCTATACCGAGGCAGGGCTACCGGACGGGCTGTTCAATGTCGTGCAAGGTTTCGGCGATGTCGGCGCCGGGCTTGTCGGACATGATGTCGTCGCCAAGGTCTCGGTGACCGGCTCGGTGCCGACCGGCCGCAAGGTGCTGTCGCTCGCCGGCTCGAAGATGAAGCACGCGACGATGGAGCTCGGCGGCAAGTCGCCGCTGATCGTCTTCGAAGATGCCAACCTCGAAAATGCCATCGGCGGCGCGATGCTCGGCAATTTCTATTCGACCGGCCAGATCTGCTCCAACGGCACGCGGGTCTTCGTGCAGAGCGGCATCCATGACCGTTTCGTCGAGAGGCTGACCGAACGGACGAAGAAAATCCGCATCGGCGATCCGCTCGATCCGGACACGCAGATGGGGCCGCTGGTCTCGAGGGCGCAGCACGACAAGGTGGTCTCTTACATCGAGGCCGGCAAGCAGGATGGCGCGGTGCTCGCCTGCGGCGGCAATGTGCCTTCGCTGCAGGGTTTCCAGGGTGGCTTCTTCGTCGAGCCGACGGTGTTCACCGGTGTCACCGACATGATGCGCATAGCGCGCGAGGAGATTTTCGGGCCGGTGATGAGCGTGCTGAAGTTCGACAGCGAGGACGAGGTGATCGAGCGCGCCAACGATACCGAATTCGGCCTCGCCGCCGGCGTGTTCACCCGCGACCTGGCGCGCGCCCATCGTGTCATCGCCGAACTGCAGGCCGGCACCTGCTGGATCAACGCCTACAATCTGACGCCGGTCGAAATCCCCTTCGGCGGCTTCAAGCAGTCCGGCATCGGCCGCGAGAACTCGCTCGCGGCGCTAGCACTCTATTCGCAGCTGAAGTCGGTCTATGTCGAGACCGGGGATGTCGCCAGCCCGTACTGATCCTTGCGGGCCGTGCCGTCGAGATACTGGGTCAGCGCGCAGACGAGATGATAGAAGATGCTGGCCGGCACCTCGTTTGCCAGCGAGCGGCCACGCTCGTCGATGCGGTCGATCCACAGGCCGAGCGGTGCCGGATTGATGTGCCAGCGGAACAGCCGGCCGACCCGCGCCTCGATTTCCGGCTTCAGGTCGGGACCCCCCGAACCGTCCAGCGCGATCGCCGCCTTGATCGCTTCGGCCTGCGGCCAGCTGCGCGAGACGCGGTCGAGCGGCAGTCCTTGCCGCGAGACGGCGCCGTAGGCGAGGCCCGTGGCGCGGTTCAGGCCATTGGCGATCGCCGACGCGTAGAGCTTCCTGGCGAGGCCGGTCAAGTCGCTCTGGCGGCTGCGACCGGCGAAGTCGACCAGCAGCGAGGCCCATTCGAAATGATGGCCCGGTTCGGTCCAGGTGCCCTTCTCGCCAGGGGCCGGCCGCCATTCATGGTCGAAATACTCGCCAAGGGTCCAGCTTTCCGGGTCGAAGAAATGGCTGCGGAACAGATCGACGATGCGCGCGGCGCGGCGGAGATGAGCGCGCTCGCCGGTCGCCTGATGCCAGGCCAGGAACGCCTCGAGCAGATGCATGTGCGGGTTGGAGCGGCGCTCGCCCTCGCCGCTCGAGGTCTCGCGGAAGCCGGTCAGGCGTTCGTCCTCGAGATGCGCGTCGATGAACGCAAAGGTCTCCTCGCCAAGCCGCAACGCATCGGGATTGCCGCACATATGGGCATGCGCCAGCGCCAGGAGCACGCAGGAATGATCGTAAGCATCCTCGGCGCCGTCGGCGACGGTGCCGTCGATGTTGAGGGTGCGTACCCAGCCGCCATTGTCGGTACGTCCGTGCCTGGCCATGAATTCGAGGCCGTGGCTGATCAGCCGATCGGCCGGGCCGTTCCAGCCGCGCGCCTTGGCGACGGCGAAGGCGTAGATCTGCCTGGCCTGCGTGCGCATGCGTTTGGGTTTCATCAGCGGGGCGGCATCGAAGCCGAGCGCTTCGTGGAAACCGCCATGGCGCTCATCGACGCCGACCGTCGACCACAACGGCACCGTCTCCTCGAACAGCCAATGGTGCACGCGGCGCTGCCAGGCGCCGCTTTCGATGACGCGATCGTCGGCGGGCGTGAACCTGGTCTCAAGGCGACCGCTCTTTTCGAGCTGCTCGACTATTTTTTTGACATTCTGGCTGTGGCTCACCGGCGCGACGAAAGTGGCGTCGGCGGTCGACACGATGGCGACGTCCTTCAGGCCAATGGCCGACAGGAGGCGACCATCGCTGCGGATATAGGAGTTCTCGCAATCGATGGCGACAACATCGCCGACGATGACATTGCCCTGTCTGTCGGAGGGGCCGACGTCGAGCAGCGATTGCCAGGAGCCGAGATCGTTCCAGCGAAAGCCCGCCGGCACCATGGCGATGCCGCTGGCGCGCTCCATGATCGCATAGTCGATCGATGTCGATGGGATGGCGGCATAGAGCTCCAGAGGCATGTAGAGGCCCGAAAGGTCTGATGTCGCCGCCTGAAAGGCAGCCTCGGTGGCGCTCCAGATATCGGGCTGGAAAGCCATGAATGCGTCGCGCATGGCGCTGGCGCGAAACAGGAAGATGCCGGTGTTCCAATAGAAGTTACCGGCCTCGAGATAGCTCTGCGCCGTGGCGAGATCGGGTTTTTCGACGAAACGCGAGACGTCGCAGATGCCGTCCCGCTCGCCGGCCACCTCGATGTAGCCATAGCCGGTCTCGGGCTGCGCGGGCTTGATGCCGAAAACCACCAGCCTGCCCTCGCGCGCCGCCGCGGTGCCGGCTTCGACGCTCTGCCAGAATTGCTGCGCCGTCGCGATCTCGTGGTCGGACGGCACCACCAGCACCAGGCTGTCGCCGAATTCCGACAAGGTGCGCAGGCTTGCCAAGGCAACGGCCGCGGCAGTGTTGCGGCCGGTCGGCTCGAACAGCGGGCCGCCGCCGGAGAGCTCGAGACCGGCAATATCGGCATGAACGCGGTCGGCGTGCCTTTCCGAGGCAATCAGGAAGACCGGCGTTTCGCCCTCCGGCCGCGCGGTCAGCCGGCGCAGCGTCTTGGCCAGCATCGAGCCGTCGCCGGAAAAATCATGGAACTGCTTGGGATTGTCCTCGCGCGACAGCGGCCACAGCCGCGAGCCGACGCCGCCGCTCATCACAAAACTGACGATCCGTTCGGTCATGAAAACAAGCCTCGTGCTCAAAAGGTCTGATTGTAGGCGCCGACTTCGGGGCTGCGGCGCAGCACGGCATCGACGGCTTCGAACATCTGCCGGCGCCGCTCCGACGATACCGGGCTTTCGACCACCACGACAAGCTCCGGCTTGTTCGAGGATGCCCGCACCAGGCCCCAGGTGCCGTCCTCCGCCACGACCCTTACGCCGTTGACGGTGATCAGTTCGGCGATCTTCTGGCCGGCGAAGACCGCGCCGTCGTTCTTCATCTTGCGAAAATCGCCTACGACGCGCTCGACGACGCCGTATTTGAGCTCGTCGGCGCAGTGTGGCGACATGGTCGGCGTGCCGAAGGTCAGCGGCAGATCGCGATAGAGGTCGGCCATGCTGCTTTGCGGGCTGCGATCCAGCATCTGGCAGATGGCGATGGCCGTTACCAGGCCATCGTCATAACCGCGGCCGATCGGCGGATTGAAGAAGAAATGGCCCGATTTCTCGAAACCGGCGGCGGCGGCGAGTTCGGCGACGCGCCGTTTGATATAGGAGTGACCGGTTTTCCAATAGTCGGTGACCGCGCCATTTTCCCGCAACACCTTGTCAGTCATGAACAATCCGGTCGACTTGACGTCGACGACGAAAGTCGAGCCGGGATAGAGGTGCGAAATGTCGCGCGCCAGCATGACACCGACCTTGTCGGCGAAGATCTCGTTGCCCTCATTGTCGACCACGCCGCAGCGATCGCCGTCGCCGTCGAAACCGAGCCCGACATCGGCGCCCGTTTCCAGCACCTTGTCGCGAATGGCGTGCAGCATCTGCATGTCTTCGGGGTTGGGATTGTAATTGGGAAACGTATGATCGAGCTCGACGTCGAGCGGGATCACCTCGCAGCCGATCCTTTCCAGTGCCTCGGGAGCGAAAGCCCCGGCGGTGCCGTTGCCGCAAGCGGCCACCACCTTGAGCTTCCTGGAGATACGCTTTCCCGCTGTCAGATCGTCAAGGTAGGTTTTGCGGAAGTCCGCAACGAAGTCATAGGAGCCGCCACCGACAAGATCGAAATCGCCGGACAGCACGATCGCCTTCAACGCACTCATCTCCTCCGGACCAAAAGTCAGCGGGCGCGCCGCGCCCATCTTGACGCCGGTCCAGCCATTCTCGTTGTGCGAGGCAGTGACCATGGCAACGGACGGCGTGTCTAGCGCGAACTGGGCGAAATAAGCCATCGGCGACAGGGCCAGTCCGACATCCTTGACCCGTGCGCCGGCCGCCATCAGCCCGGAAACCAGTGCCAGCTTTATGGCAAGCGAATAGGAGCGAAAATCGTGACCGGTGACGATGTCGGGCCCGGCACCCAGGCGACGGATCAGCGTGCCGAGCCCCATGCCGAGCGCCTGGACGCCGATCAGATTGAGTTCCGGCGTTTCGTTCGAGCCGGGATGGCCGAACCACCAGCGCGCATCATATTCGCGAAACCCGGACGGCTTGATCAGCGCCGAGGTTTCAAACTCAAAAGTGTTTGGTCTGACATCGCTAACGATCTTCATCGACAAGGCTGCAAACTCCAGGCTGCTGAATCAGGTGCTTCGAGGCAAGGCGACGGTTACCCAGAAGCCCTTTAAGCCGTGTTTGTGCGACAGGAAACTGAAACCTGTATGACGTGGCGGCGAAAGCGAAAGAAATGCGACAGAAGCGCCTCCATTGACGCTTGCAGTAACCAAACGCGGCGGCTATAAGCCCGCGGTCTGGTCACGGAGTGTAGCGCAGCCTGGTAGCGCACATCGTTCGGGACGATGGGGTCGCAGGTTCAAATCCTGCCACTCCGACCAGAAAAAACAGCGGCTTAGCTGTTTTTGTTCCCGACACAACCACTATCCGCCGCAGTTCTGACCAATCGCGCTATGCGCTCAGGCGAAATCGCGTGACATCGATGGCCGCGGCCATCAGTGTCTGTGTATAGGTTGCCTGCGGATTGCTGAAGATCGCCTCGGCCGGTCCCTCCTCGACGATCTTGCCCTGTTTCATGACGATGATGTAGTCGGCCATGGCGCGCACGACGGCGAGGTCGTGGCTGATGAACAGATAGGACAGCTCGTGGTCGGCCTGCAGCTTGCGCAGCAATTCGACGATCTGCTTCTGCACGGAGCGGTCCAGCGCCGAGGTCGGCTCGTCCAGCACCACCACTTTAGGCTTGAGTATCATGGCGCGCGCAATGGCGATGCGCTGCCGCTGGCCGCCGGAGAATTCGTGCGGATAGCGGTTGCGCGTGTTCGGGTCGAGCCCGACTTCTAGCAATGCATCGACCGCGCGGAGATCGCGCTGCCTGCCCGACAGATTGGGCTCGTGGACCAGCAGCCCCTCGGTGATTATCTGGCCGACGGTCATGCGTGGCGACAGCGAGCCAAATGGATCCTGGAAGACGAGCTGTAATTCGCGCCGCAGCGGCCGCATCGCCTGGCGATCGGCGTGGGAAATGTCGCGGTCGCCAAGCCGGATGATGCCGTCGCTGGGCAGGAGCCGCAGCAAGGCGCGGCCGAGCGTCGATTTTCCCGAGCCGGATTCGCCGACGATGCCGATCGTCTGGTTGCGCTTCAGCCGTATCGAAATGCGATCGACAGCGCGCAGCAGCAGCGGCTCGCCGCCAAGAAATCCGCCGCCGATCTTGAAGGTCACCTCGACGTTCCTGCCTTCAAGCAGGACAGGGGCATTCGGCGGCGGCGGCGCCTTGGTGCCGGTCGGTTCGGCGGCAAGTAGCATCTTGGTGTAGGCGTGCTGCGGGTTGGCGAAGATCGCTTCCGCATCGCCCTCCTCGACCACCTCGCCATAGCGCATCACATAGACCCGATCGGCAAAGCGCCGGACGATGCCGAGATCGTGGGTGATGAAGACGATCGCCATGCCGAGCTTGCGCTGCAATTCGGCGAGCAGCATGAGGATCTGTGCCTGGATGGTGACGTCGAGCGCGGTCGTCGGCTCGTCGGCGATCAGTATGTCGGGGTCGTTGGCCAGCGCCATGGCGATCATGACGCGCTGGCGCTGACCGCCCGACAACTCGTGCGGATAGGATTTCATCCGCCGCTCCGGATCGGGAATATGGACCAGCCGCAGCAGCTTGAGCGCCTCCTCGCGCGCCGCCGCGGCGCCCAGCCCGCGATGCTTGCGGATCGGCTCGATCAACTGGTTGCCGATCGAATAGAGCGGGTCGAGCGAAGTCATCGGCTCCTGGAAGATCATGCTGATCTTGCGGCCACGGATCTTGTTGAGCTCGGGCTTGCTCAAGGTCAAAAGATTGCGGCCGCGATAATCGACGGTGCCGGTGGCCTCGCCGTTCGAGGCGAGCAGGCTCATCGCCGCCATCATCGTCTGGCTCTTGCCGGAACCGGATTCGCCGACGACGGCGACGGTCTCGCCTGATTTGACGTGGATATTGATGCCCTTCACCGCCTCCACCACACCGTCGAGGGTGCGGAAGCGGACCCGAAGGTCCTTGACGCTGAGGATGGTTTCGGAGGCAGCCATCTCTCAACGATCCTTCGGGTCGAGCGCGTCGCGCAGCCCATCGCCGACGAAATTCAGCGCGAACAGCGTGGAAACGAGAAAGAAGGCCGGGAATAGAAGCAGCCAGTTGGCCGAGCCGATGTTCTGGGCGCCGACCGAGATCAGCACGCCCCAGCTGGTCATCGGCTCCTGGACGCCGAGCCCGAGGAACGACAAAAAACTCTCCAGGATAATGACCTGCGGCACCAGCAGCGTCATGTAGATCACCACCGGCCCGAGCAAATTGGGGATGACGTGGCGCAGCAAAATGCCACGCTGTCCGACGCCCATCGCCTCCGCCGCCTGGACATATTCCTGCCGGCGGATCGACAGCGCCTGTCCGCGCACGATGCGCGCCATGTCGAGCCACAGCACCGCGCCGACGGCCAGGAACATTAGCACGAAGTTCCTGCCGAAAAACACCACCAGCATGATGACGAAGAAGATGAACGGCAAAGAATAGAGCACGTCGACGACACGCATCATCACCTCGTCGACCCTGCCGCCGGCAAGGCCGGCGGTGGCGCCGTAGAGCACGCCGATGACCACGGCCACAATGCCGGCAAGCAATCCGATGGCCAGCGATATGCGCCCGGCCATCAGCGTTCGCGATAGCAGATCGCGGCCGGTGTTGTCGGTGCCGAACAGGAAATATTGCTGCTTGATCGAGGCACTCATCACCATTTCGAGACCATCCGGCGATTTGCTCTCGATCTTTGTGTCATCAAAGGTATCGGAACGATCAAGGTAGCGAATGTTGCGGTCGTCGATCGGCTTGGACGATCTGACGGTAACGAACACACGGCTGCCCTCCTGCCGCCAATCCTTGATGTCGACGCGCATACGCCTGATCGCCTCATCGAGAGCGCCTTCGATCATGTCGGCCTGCGGATAGGCGGAGAAGCTCGGCGGCGTGCGCACATAGTCGGCATAGATGGTGGTATACTGGTGCGGCACGAAATAGGGCCCAAACACACTGATGACGGTGATGAAGGCAAGATAATACAGACTGAACATGGCCGCGCGATTGGCCTTGAGGCGCGCCCAGGCGTCACCCCACAGGGATCGGCCGACGACCGGTGCGGCAACTGCGATATCAGTCATAGCGCACCCTCGGATCGACGACACCATAGAGGACGTCGACGATCAGGTTGAAGACAATAGTGAAGAGCGCGATGACCACCACCGTCCCCATAACCAGAGTGTAGTCGCGGTTGAGCGCGGCAACGACAAAATGGCGGCCGATGCCCGGTATAGAGAAGATGGTCTCGACGATGATCGAGCCGGTGAGAAGGGCTGCAGCTGCCGGACCGGTAAAGGAGACGATCGGCAGGATGGCGCCGCGCAGCGCATGCTTGACGACGACTGACCAGTCGGACAGGCCGAGAGCGCGCGCGGTACGGATGTGATGCGAGTGCAGCGATTCGATCATCGAGCCGCGCATCAGGCGGGCAACGATGGCGATCTGCGGCAGAGCGAGCGTCAGCACCGGGCCGACCTTGTTGATGAGGGCTCCATCGCCCCAGCCACCGATCGGCAGCAGCTTCCAGGTCAATCCGAATACAAGCTGGATTACCGGGGCGATGACGAAGGTCGGAATGGTGCTGCCGGCGGTCGCCAGCGCGATCACCGAATAGTCGGCAAGCTTATTCTGGTTGAGCGCGGCAACGGTGCCGAGCACGCTACCGAGGAGCAACGCCAGAACGAGTGCCGAAGCGCCGAGTTGGATCGAGATCGGCAGGCCTTCCCTGAACAACTCGCCGACGGTGAAATCCGGCATGTTGTAGCTGGGACCGAAATTGCCGCGCAGAAGATTGCCCAGATAGTGGACGTACTGCAGCCAGAGGGGATCATTGAGGCCGAACTGGGCTTCGAGATTGGCCCTGATCTCGGGGCTCAGGCCCCGCTCCTGGTTGAACGGGCCGCCCGGCGCGACACGTATCAGGAAGAACGCTATGGTCACGATGACGAACAGCGTCGGAATGGCGGTCAGAAGCCGCCGGAATACGTAACGCAGCATCGGTGCCCCGCTTGATCCAGAGCGCGCGTCCAGCTGGACGATTGCGCTCTAGCCTTCAAATCTTCGCACCGACATTGCCGAAAATCTATTCCGATTCCCGGGCCGATGCGATGGCAAACCAGCGCCGCCGCGCATTGAGTTGCGCGGCGGCCCAGCTAAGGGATCAGTCCTTGCTGATGAAGCGGGACGGATGGATGTCCATCACATTGTCGTCGAAGCCATGCAGCTTCGAGGAAACGATATCGTGGTAGCTGTAGTAGAGAAGTGGTATCTCGCCGACATCGTCGACGAGGATGCGCTCGGCTTCGGCGAGTTTCTTCATACGCTCTTCGGGCTTGCCGCCCGCGGCGGCCGCCTCGTCCATGGCTGCCTCGAATTTCGGACTGTTGTAAACCGAATAGTTGTTGCCGCTGGCCTTGCGAGAGATGCCGAGAAAGGTCTCCGGATCCTTGTAGTCGGCGATCCAGGCGGCACGCGCCACGTCATAGTCACCCTTTTGCTCGAGGAAGGAGTAGTGGGTCTTGGTGTCGGTGTTGAGCAGCGTGACCTCGACGCCGAGCGGCTTCAGCTGTTCCTGGATGGCGACAGCGGTGTTCTTGTGGTTCTCCGAAGTGTTGTAGCGGATCTGCATCTTCAGCGGATGCTCGGGCGTATAGCCGAGCTTCTCCAGGATTTTCTTGGCTTCATCTTCGCGGTCGATCTGCGGCATGTCGGCGTATTTTGCCAGTGCCGGCGTGTAGCCTTCGATGCCCGGAGGTACCATCGAATAGCCGGGCAGCATCGAATTCTGCCAGACTTTTTCGGCCAGGAAGTCGCGATCGATCGCCATAGAGATGGCGTTGCGCAGTTCGACATTGTCCCACGGCGCCTTGTCGGTCTTGATCGCATAATAGTAGATGCCGAGATATGGCCCGACGCGGACCTGGTCGCCGAATTTGGCCTTGAGATCGGCGAGTTGTTCGGTCGGCAGGTCACCGTAACTGTCGAGTTCGCCGGCCTCGAACCGCTTCATCGCAGACGAGCGATCCTCGGTCGGGATGTAGTTGACCACGTCGAACTTGACGCTCGCGGCGTCCCAGAATTTCGGATTCTTGACCAGCTTCAGATGGTCGTTGGGAATCCACTCCGCCGCTGTAAAGGCCCCGTTGGAGACCAGCTTGCCTGCCTTGATCCAGTCGGCGCCAAGCTTTTCGATGGACGCCTTGTTAACCGGATAGGTCGCCTGATGGGTCAGCATCTCCAGGAAGTAAGGCGTTGGCGCCTTGAGCGTGACTTCGAGAGTATTTGCGTCAATCGCCTTGACGCCCATATCCTCCGGCTTGCCCTTCTTGGTGTTGACTTCCTCGGCACCCTTCACGGGATAGAGCATGGAAGCGTATTCGGCAGCGGTGGCCGGATCTTCCAGCCGACGGAACGAATAAACGAAGTCGTCCGCCGTCACCGGGCTGCCATCCGACCAGAGGCCGTCCTTGCGCAGCTTGAAGGTGTAGACAGTGCCGTCGTCGGAGACCGTCCAGCTTTCGGCGGCACCCGGAATGAGGTTCGTCTTCTGGTCGTGCATGACGAGGCCCTGGAACAGGTCGCGTATGATATCGGCTTCGTAGACCGTCGAGGTCTTGTGTGGATCGAGCGTCTCCGCTTCGGCGGCGGCTCCGCGGTTGTAGACGGTCTCGGCGAAAGCCGGCGTGTAGAACGTACCGGCGGCCAAGGCCATAGTCGTGGCGAGTACCGTCGCCTTCAGCACATGTTTCAACATGGAGTTCTCCCTAGACGTCGCCCTTCAGCCACGTCTCTAAGCGTTGACGCCCCGAAACCGATTGGCTGGTTCCTTTCGAGCGCGCAGCCGGTTCCCTTTCCGGCAGCTGGTGGCCAAACAGTAACGTGGAGATTTTTTATTTCAACAGTCTCTCGGGGTCACCCAAAGTAAGGCGCCGGATAGTCGCCTTGCGAACGGCCAATCAATGATCGAACCATGGGCTTGGCTGCGTTTCATCGCCCAGAAAACGCCCGTGCGTGGGAGATAATCTGGCGGATCATTTCAGTTTGCGGGAATGTCTTAATTGGTTCTTAGTCAACCACGGGTTACATATTTGGTCGGGTTCGGCACATCCCTCTTAAGTTCCGTGGACAAGGGCAATGGATAAGACAGACAGTAAAGCTGTCTCATTAGCGGCAAAAAACACGTGTGGAATAAGGACAAATCTACGCAAAATTGGAGATGAGTCCGGAACTTCCGCGATCGAATTTGCCCTGCTTTCACCGGTCTTCATCCTGCTCCTGCTCGGAATGGTTGCATATGGTATCTATTTTGGTGCAAGCAACTCCTTGCAGCAGATCGCCGCCGATGCCGCCCGCACTGCGATTGCCGGATTGAACCAAACCGAGCGCCAAGCGCTGGTGGCGAGTTTCGTCAAAAACAATGCCAGTGGATACCCGTTCGTCGATTCCGGCAAGCTGACATATCAGGCGACGGACAGCACGGCCGATGGAAATCAGTTCGTCGTGTCGATCCAGTACGATGCGAGCAACCTGCCGATCTGGAACCTGTTACCAAGCCTTGCGATGCCACAAACCACGATCTCACGCAGGTCGACCATAAGGATTGGAGGCATTTGAATGTCGCAGTTCTTGCTGAGGGGCATCGGGCGGATCGCTCGCTCGATGGTTGGCGACGAGAAGGCGAACTTTGCCGTCATGACGGCGCTGATAGCGCCATTCGCCCTGGGGCTTGCGGCCTTCGCCGTCGACGAAGGTTCGATCTACACGGAGCGCAGGGAAGCCCAGGCGATGACGGATCTGGCGGCGATCACCGCGGCGTCGAACATCAACAATATGGAAGCCGCGGCAGTAACCACGCTCAGTGACAACCGAATGCCCGGCATCATTGTTCAAAAGCCAGGTCAGACAATCGTCCCCACGGCTGGGAAAACCGTCGTGTCCGTCACCGGCGGTCGATACTCAGCGGCTTCCTCCGTTGGTGTCGACAAGCGCTTCGAAGCCGGTAAAACGCCGTACAACGCCGTTCGCGTCACTCTGCACAAAATCCCCGCCCGGTATTTCGCCAGTTCGCTCATCCCTACTCCGGTTATCGGCACCGAAGCCATTGCCAGCGTGACCCCGCAAGCGATGTTCTCGGTCGGGTCAAGGCTCCTCAGCGTCAATGGCGGCATCCTTAACGCGCTTCTAAGCAAGTTGCTGGGCGGCAACATCTCGCTCAGCGTCATGGACTACAACGCGCTGATCTCGGCCGACGTCAACGTGCTTTCGTTCGTCGATGCCCTTGCCGTACAGTTGCAACTGACAGGTGTCAGCTATTCCGACGTGCTGGCGTCAAAAGCGACGGTAGGCCAGATCGCGACCGCCATGGCCAATGCGTCCGGGTCGGGCAGCGCCAGCAAACTTGTGCTGCAGACGATCGCGTCAAGGGCCACGAACACGGTCAAGATACCCCTCAGTCATCTTATCGATCTTGGCCCGATCGGTAAGCTCGGCCTCGGGCAAAAGTCTCCCGGCTTTTCCGTCGACGCAAGCGCGATGGGCATGCTGGGTGCCGCCGCCTCGCTGGCCAATGGCTCAAACCAGGTCCAGGTGGATCTCGGCGCCACTATTCCGGGACTTACCTCCACTACGCTCGCCATCGCCATCGGTGAACCGTTGCAATATTCACCCTGGCTGGCCGTAGGTGAAAAAGGCACCGTGGTGCGCACCGCGCAGACACGAATCAAGCTGGTCACCACAGTCGGCATCGGCAATTCCAATCTCGGCGGCGGCATCAGTCTGCTGTCCGTCAATCTGCCTCTGCATGTCGAAGTCGCCTATGCGGAAGCCAAGCTGACTGACATCAGCTGCCCGACTGGCCGGCCGGATAGCATCAAGGTGTCGATCGCCGCGCAGCCTGGCGTGGCCTCGTTGCACCTAGCCGCCAGCGACGCCGACAACAATCCATCGGCCTTCGCCGATTTCAGCAATCCGCAATCGTTCTCCGATGCCACGATTGCCCAGGTAAGCGTGAAGCTTCTGCTGCTTACCCTCAATCTGCTCGATGTGAAGGGTTCTTCATCACTTGCCATCACCAACAACGATCCGACCACATTGACCTTCGACAGCACCGATATCGCCAACAAGACGATAAAAACTGTCGCCACAAAAAACCTGACGCAATCGCTCACGACATCGCTGGTCAGCGGCCTCTCGCTCTCCGTCAATGCACTGGGCCTCGGGCTGGACGTGACGGCCCTGCTCGGAACGGTTAAGCCGGCGGTGGTAACGGTTCTGAACGGCGTGACGGCGCCGGTCGACGCACTGGTCTACAACGTGCTTGCGGCGGTCGGCGTGCATGTCGGCGAGGCCGATGTGCGGGTTGTCGGCGCGACTTGCGGGCGCTCCGTGCTTGTTCAATGAGATGATGAAATAGAGCTCAGCCGATCTGGCCGAAGAAGCAGCCCAGCGGCGGCAGCGACAGAGTTCTTTCCTGCAAGACGCCGGCAGCACCGCCAAGATCTCTCGGCTCAATCGCTTCCAGATCCGGTGGCAATTGCCAGCCGGCCGGCTCGTCGGCGAAATTGAAGACACACAGCAGCTTTTCGTCACCGCCTTCGCGAATGAAAGCAAGGACGTCGCCTTCGGCATCGAGGAACCGGATCGAGCCTCGAACCAGCGCCGGATGCTGCTTGCGCAAGGCCAGCATCGCCCGGTAGCTCGCCAGGACGGAGGTTTGCTCGCCATTCTGGACGTCGACCGCCCGGGCGCGATGGCTTGCCGGGACCGGAAGCCACGGCTTGCCGGTTGAAAAGCCGGCATTGTCGGCGACAGCCTCCCAGACCATCGGCGTTCGGCACCCGTCCCGCCCCTTGATTGCCGGCCAGAAGCGGATGCCGAAGGGATCGCGCAAATCCTCGAACGCCAGTTCGGCCTCCTCCAGCCCGAGTTCTTCGCCCTGGTAAAGGCAGATCGATCCGCGCAAGCAGGAAAGCAGCACGATCGAGAATTTCGCCACCCTGTCCGGATCGCCGCCCGGCCTTGTCCATCGACTGACGTGGCGCACGACATCGTGGTTGGAGAACGCCCAGCAAACCCAGCCGTCGAACACCTTACTCTCGAAGGCCTCGACACAGCCACGCACATGCGACGCCGAGAATTGCGGGCCGAGCAGATCGAACGTGTAGGACATTTGGAGCTTGTCGCCACCGCCGGTATAGGCGGCGAGTGTCTGCAAGGAACGAGTTTCGTCGCCAATCTCGCCGACAGCGACGCGGCCT
This sequence comes from Mesorhizobium sp. M0136, assembly GCF_040322515.1. Lineage (NCBI taxonomy): Bacteria > Pseudomonadati > Pseudomonadota > Alphaproteobacteria > Hyphomicrobiales > Phyllobacteriaceae > Mesorhizobium > Mesorhizobium sp. M0136. Next base: position 66,137 of record NZ_JAMYTP010000008.1, on the reverse strand, counting down.
TCATACTCGTCAAGCAAGGCCCGGAAGCGCTTGAGAAAAGTAAGGTTTTCCGGCTGGCTCTTGTCGAACAGATGCTCCTGATAGAGATAGGGGCTGGTTGCCGTATTGGAGCCGGCGACGCTTTCCGCCAAAGGCGGGTTGCTGCGCAGCCAGCGGTCGTGGACGTAATAGTTGACCGTATCCAGCCGGAAACCGTCGACGCCGCGCTCGAGCCAGAACCGCACCGTTTCCAGCAAGGCGTCCTGCACCTGCGGGTTGTGGAAATTCAGGTCCGGCTGCGAGGCGAGGAAATTGTGCAGGTAATATTGCCTGCGCGTCGCATCCCACTCCCAGGCGGGTCCGCCGAAGAGCGACAGCCAATTATTGGGGGCGGTGCCGTCGGGCTTCGCATCGGCCCAGACGTACCAGTCGGCCTTGGGGTTGTCGCGGCTCGTGCGGCTTTCGACGAACCATTCGTGCCGATCCGATGAGTGCGACAGGACCTGGTCGATGATCACCTTCAGGCCGAGCCGGTGTGCCTCGGCAACCAGCGCGTCGAAGTCCTCTGATGTGCCGAACATCGGATCGACGGCGCAGTAATCCGAAACGTCGTAGCCCATATCGGCCATTGGCGACTTGAAGAAAGGCGACAGCCACACTGCGTCGACCCCGAGCGATGCGACATGGGCCAGCCTCGAGGTGACGCCGCTGAGATCGCCGCTGCCGTCGCCTGTCGTGTCCTGGAAGGAGCGCGGGTAAATCTGGTAGATGACGCAGCCGCGCCACCATTCGGCATTGTCAGCCATCATAGCTTCCCCCTGCGCGCTCCTGCCCGGCCCAGTGTTCAATCATGAACATGACCGTTCGCCCAGGCACCGGCCGTGAGATGTCGCCAGTGTCCGTTTCGATGGCTGGGCGCCAATGAAAACCCGCCCGTTCCGGCAGCGTGAACACGCAGGCTCGGCGGTCGCCATTGATGACCACCGCAAGGCGACCGTCCTCATTGCTACCGAGCACCATGACCAGCCGATGTCGCCCAGGGTCGTGCCAGGCTGCTTCATCGAGCGGCACGCCGGTTTCCGTCAGCCAGGCGACGTCAGGTATTTGCGAGCCGGCTGGCAGCTCTCCGGTCAGGAAGCTGGTGTCCGAAAGCGCCGGCGCGGCACGACGCATCCTGGCGAGCAGAGCCGTGTACCGCTCCAGCGCCCGGTCGCGCCCGGACCAGTCGAGCCAGGTAATGTCATTGTCCTGCGCGTAAGCGTTGTTGTTGCCGCGCTGCGTGCGGCCGAATTCGTCTCCGGCCGTCAGCATGATCGTGCCGCGCGAGGCAAAGAGCGTCGCCAGCAGCGCGCACCGGTCATCGAAACGGGCCGTAACGATTGACTGGTCGTCCGTCTGACCCTCGACCCCATTGTTCCAGGACAGGTTGTCATCGTGACCATCGCGGTTCTGTTCGCCGTTGGCCTCGTTATGCTTGTGCTCGTAGGCAACGATATCGGCCAGCGTCATGCCGTCATGCGCAGCGATGAAATTGAGGCTTCGGCTCGTTGTCTGGCCTGCTTTGGAAAAGACGTCGGACGAACCGGCAAGCCGCGTCGCCAGCGCACCGATCATGCCGCCGTCGCCGCGCCAGAAGCGGCGGATATCGTCACGGTATCTGTCGTTCCATTCTAGGAAGGGCGGCGGAAAATTGCCGAGCTGATAGCCATCCGGTCCGACATCCCAAGGCTCGGCGATCAGCACCCGGTCGCCAAGAACAGGGTCGTTGCGAATGGCGTTCAGCAGCGGCGCATCGGCGTCGAAAACGCCGTCGCCGCGGCCGAGGATCGGCGCCAGGTCGAAGCGGAATCCGTCGACACCAGCCCGCTGGACAAAGTGGCGAAGCGTGTCGAGGACCATGTCCCGGACGACCGGATGGTCGCAGGCCACCGTATTGCCGGTTCCGGTGTCATTGACCAGAGCGCCGTCGGCCTCGTGCCGGTAGTAGGCGCGGCTGTCTAGGCCGCGCAGCGACAATGTCGGGCCGAGCCGGTCGCTTTCGCCGGTGTGATTGAACACCAGGTCGAGAATGGTGCCGATGCCGGCCTCGCGCAGCGCGGCGACCGTTCCGCGCAACTCGGCCAGACCGCCGGGCGCCAGTCGCGGATCGAGCGCCATGAAGGTCACGGGATTATAACCCCAGGCGTTGCGCAGCCCGAGCGGCGGCAAATGCCGTTCGTCGATCGATGCCGTCACTGGCATCAACTCAACGGCTGCAACACCGAGTTTTTGCAGATGCTCTACAACAAGGGGGTGAGCGAGAGCTGCAATGGTGCCGCGCTGTTTCTCGGGGATGTCCTTATGCAGCTTTGTGAAGGCGCGTACCGGCACTTCGTAGATTAGGCCGCCGGGCCGAAACAGCGGCAGCAAGGCGGGCCAGGGTTCCGGCAAGGCGCCGGCAATCGCCTTCGGCATCAGCGGCGCGGTATCGACCCCCTCGCCCCGCCGCGCGGCCAGTCGGCCATCATAGGCATAGGGCCTGTCGATCTCGACGGCATAGGGATCGGCCAGCAGCTTGTCGGGATCGAACCAGAGACCGTGTTCCGGCGCGTAGTCGCCGTCGGCGCGGAATCCATATCGGGTGCGGGCGGTGAGACCGGCAACAAAAAGTGCGTGGACGCCGTCGCCCTCTGGCCGGAGTTCAAGCCGGTCGATCTCGCGGTTGCCGTGTTCGTCGAAAATCGAGACCCAGATGTGCCGAGCCAACGAGGACCATGCGGCGAAGCGGATGCCTTCTTTGGTGGTGGTTGCGCCGAGTTGGCTCATACGGCGTCTCCTTCTCCCCTTGTGGGAGAAGGTGGATCGGCGCGCAGCGCCGAGACGGACGAGGGGTGCTGGAAGAAACGAGGTATGGGCGATTTGAGCAAAGGTGTGCGCCAAGCTGGAACACCCCTCATCCGACCGAGCTTCGCTCGGCCACCTTCTCCCGCAAGGGGAGAAGGGGGAGCCTCGCAACGCAGGCCGAACTCAGACGGCCGACTGTCAACCAAAGTCACGTAATCACGCTCGGCTTGGCGCGACCGGTATGGCTGCGAATCCCGGCGATGTCGTCGGCCGCCGCGATCAGGTCGGCAAGCGCCTCCTGGGTGTCGAGATCGTGGCGGCTGTTGTCCGGCTCGTAGCGCTCGACATAAAGCCGCAGTGTCGCGCCCGAGGTGCCGGTGCCGGACAGGCGGAAGACGACGCGTGAGCCACCTTCGAACAACACCCTGATGCCCTGGTTCTTGCTGACCGAGCCGTCGACCGGATCGTGATAGGCGAAATCATCGGCGCTGGCGATCGTCATGCCGCGCACGCTGGTGCCAGGCAGCGAGCCGAGCTTGGCGCGCAGTTCGTCGACGAGCGCATTGGCACGGTCGGTCTCGACCTCCTCGTAATCGTGCCGCGAATAGTAATTGCGGCCGTAGGCTGCCCAATGCTGGGTGACGATCTCACTGGCGGTTTCGCCGCGCACGGCAAGGATGTTGAGCCACAAAAGCACGGCCCACAGGCCGTCCTTTTCGCGGACATGGTTAGAGCCGGTCCCCGCACTCTCCTCGCCGCAGATCGTTGCCATGCCCGCATCGAGCAGATTGCCGAAAAACTTCCAGCCGGTCGGCGTCTCGTAGATGCCGATGCCGAGCTTTTCGGCGACACGGTCGGCAGCACCGCTGGTCGGCATTGAACGCGCGATACCTTTCAGCCCGGCCTTGTAGCCCGGCGCCAGATGGGCGTTGGCGGCGAGCATCGCCAGCGAATCCGACGGGGTGATGAAAATGCCCTTGCCGATGATCAGGTTGCGGTCGCCATCGCCATCGGAGGCGGCGCCAAAGTCTGGCGCATTCGGCCCCATCATCTCGTCGTAGAGGTGTTTTGCATGCACCAGATTGGGATCGGGATGGTGGCCGCCGAAATCCGGCAGCGGAATGAAATTGCGGGCGGTGCCGTTCGGCGCGCCGAGCCGGTTTTCGAGGATCTCCTTGGCGTAGGGGCCGGTCACCGCATGCATGGCATCGAAGCGCATGCGGAAGCCCGATTTGAACAGCGCCCGCAAGGCCTCGAAATCGAACAGGCTTTCCATCAGATCGGCATAGTCGGCAACCGGATCGATGATTTCGACGGTCATGTCAGCCGCCTTGACCGTCCCGATCGTGTCGATGTCGACCGGCCCGATATCGGCGATCTTGAAGCTTGAAATCGCCCTGGTTTTTTCGAAGATCGCATCGGTCAGCTTTTCCGGCGCCGGGCCGCCGTTGCCGGCATTGTACTTGATCCCGAAATCCTCATGTGGGCCACCCGGATTGTGGCTGGCCGACAAGATGATGCCGCCGAAGGTTTTGTATTTGCGGATTACATGCGAAGCGGCCGGCGTCGACAAGATGCCGCGCTGCCCCACCATCACCTTGCCGAAGCCGTTTGCCGCGGCCATGGCGATGGCCTTCTGGATGACCTCGCGGTTATAAAAGCGGCCGTCGCCGCCGATCACCAGGGTTTTGCCATCGAATCCATCCAGCGCGTCGAAGATCGACTGGATGAAGTTCTCGACATAGTGCTCCTGCTGGAACACCGGGACTTTCTTGCGCAGCCCGGAGGTGCCGGGTTTCTGGTCGGGATAGGGTTTGGTGGCGACGGTGCGGATCATCAGTCAGGCAGCCCTTTTCGAAAGCAGCAAGCGATAGAGTTGAACATATTTTTCGGCGCTTTTGTCCCACGAAACGTCGGCCTTCATGCCTTGCCGCTGCATCGACGTCCACACCGTGGGATTGCCATGCGCCTCGACAAGGCGGCGGACGGCGTGCAGCAAGGCGCCGGCATTGGCGGGCGCGAATTGGAAGCCGGTCGCCACGCCGGCCGAGATGGCGGCTTCGTTGGCATCGATGACCGTATCGGCAAGGCCGCCGGTGCGCGCGACGACCGGCACGCAGCCATAGCGCAGGCCGTAAAGTTGCGTCAGCCCGCAAGGTTCGAAGCGCGACGGGATGATGATGGCGTCGCAGCCGCCCTGCATGGTGTGGGAGAGCCCCTCGTCATAGCCGACGACGACGCCGATGCGGCCACGATGGCGGGCTGCGGCGGCAAGCAACGTGCCTTCCAGCCCAGCGTCGCCAGACCCAAGGATTGCCAGCCGTGCACCTGCCGCGACGATCCCGTCGACGGCAGCAGCCAATATGTCCATGCCCTTTTGCCAGGTCAGCCGGCTGACGACGCAGACGATCGGGCTGTCATCGCGATCGAGGCTGAAACGGTCCTCGACCGCGGCCTTGTTGGGCATTCGCGCCTTAAGCGTCTTTGCCGTGTAGTTGGAGACCAGATGCTTGTCGGTTTCCGGGTTCCATATCTCGGTATCGATGCCGTTGACGATGCCATGGAGATCGACGGAGCGCATGTTGATCAGGCCGTCGAGGCCCATGCCGAATTCGGGCAAACGGATTTCCTGCGCATAGGTCGGGCTGACCGTGGTGATCGCCCAGGCGGCCTGCAGGCCGGCCTTGAGGAAGCCGACGCCGCCGTAATATTCGACGCCGTCGAGCGCCATCGCCGCCGCCGGCAGGCCAAGCTCGCCAAAGATACCGGCGCCGAACTGGCCCTGGAAGGCGAGGTTGTGCACGGTGATCATCGACGGCGTGCCCACCGCCTTGCCGTAGCGCATGTAGGCGAGCGTCATTGCCGACTGCCAGTCATGGGCATGGACGATATCGGGCAGGTAGCCCGAGATGGAGCCCCCGGCGATGTCGCCGCCTACCTGGCTCAAGGCAGCGAACCGCCGCCAATTGTCCGGCCAGTCGGCGCCGGTCGCGTTGCCGTATGGACCGCCGGGGCGGTCGAAAAGATGCGGCGCGTCGAGCACGAACAGGTCGAGGCCGGCGATCTGGACGGCGTGCACCGACGCCTTGCCGCCCTGCAGCAACGGATATTGCTGAACCGCCTTCTTTTTCTTGAAGGCGCCCATCACCTGCGGGTAGCCGGGGACGAGCGTGCGCATGGTGACGCCCTTGCCGGCCAATGCCATGGGCAAGGCGCCGGTTACGTCGGCGAGCCCTCCGGTCTTGACCAGCGGAAAGATCTCGGGCGCCACCGACAGAACCTGCATGCACTACGATCCCAGCCTGTTGATCATGTCCTGCGTGACCAGGCAGATGCCTTTTTCCGAAACGCGGAAACGCTTGGCGTCGAGGACGGGATCCTCGCCGACCACCAGCCCCTCCGGAATCCTGACGCCGTGATCGATGACTACGCGCTTCAGCCTGGCGTTGCGGCCGACATGGACGTCGGGCAGCATGACGACCTCCTCCAGTGTCGAATAGGAATTGATGCGCGCGCCGGTGAAGATCAGGCTTCGCTTCAGCGAAGCGCCCGAAACGATGCAATCGCCCGACACGAGAGACGACACGGCCGACCCGCGGCGGCCATCCTCGTCATGCACGAACTTTGCCGGCGGCTTCAACTCGGCATAAGTCCAGATCGGCCAGTCGCGGTCGTAGAGGTCGAGTTCCGGCGTGATGTCGGTCAGGTCGATATTGGCCTCCCAATAGGCGTCGACCGTGCCGACGTCGCGCCAATAGGCCTCGTTCTCGGCGGTCGAGCGCACGCAGGATTTGGCGAAGCGATGGGCGATCGCCTTTCCGTGCTCGACGATGTAGGGGATGATGTCCTTGCCGAAGTCGCGGCTCGAGCCGGGCTCTGCCGCGTCGCGACGCAACTGCTCCATCAGGAACTTGGTCTTGAACACATAGATTCCCATCGAGGCCAGCGCAAAATCCGGTTTGTCGGGAATGCCCGGCGGATCGGCGGGCTTTTCGATGAACGAGATGATGGTGTCCTTGGGATCGACATGCATGACGCCGAAGCCGGTAGCTTCCATGCGTGGCACTTCGAGGCAGCCGACGGTGACGTCGGCGCCGGCCTCGACATGTTGGCGCAGCATCATTTCGTAGTCCATCTTGTAGACATGGTCGCCGGCCAGGATGACCATGTATTCCGGCCCATAGGCCTCGATGATGTCGATGTTCTGGTAAACGGCGTCGGCGGTGCCCTCGTACCATTGCGTTTCCGACACACGCTGGCTGGCCGGCAGGATGTCGAAGCTCTCGTTGCGCTCGGGCCGCAGGAAGTTCCACCCGCGCTGCAGGTGGCGGATCAGCGAATGCGCCTTGTATTGGGTGGCGACGCCGAGGCGGCGGATACCGGAATTGAGCGCATTGGAGAGCGCGAAATCGATGATGCGGGTCTTGCCGCCAAAATAGACCGCCGGCTTGGCACGGCGGTCGGTCAGTTCCTTGAGCCGGCTGCCACGGCCGCCGGCCAGCACATAAGCCATGGCGTCGCGTGCCAGCGGCTGGGTTCGTTTTATTTCAGCCATTCTTATCCTCCCAGGTTAGATACTCCAGACATAGCTTAGTCTGGGACGAATTCGAGCATGATTGTCGACAGCGGCGGCAAAAGCATCGTCGCCGAAATGCCTCCTCCTTCCGCCTGAGCCTCGACCGCGCCGCTATTGCCCATGCCGGAACCGCCATAATCCGTGGCATCGGTGTTGATGATCTCGCGCCATTTTCCGGCCTGCGGCAACGGCACGCGATAGTTGTCGCGCGGCACCGGCGTGAAGTTGGAAATGACGGCGACCGGGTTGCCGCCCGGCGCGCTGCGCAGCCAGGCAAAGACCGAGTTCGCGCTGTCGTCGACGATCAGCCAGGAAAAGCCCTCCGGCTCGCAGTCGCGGGCATGCAGCGCCGGGCGCGAGCGGTAGAGATAGTTGAGGTCGCGCACCGTCTGCCAGACGCCACGGTGGAGCCGGAAATCGAGCAGGTTCCAGTCGAGCGCGCGCGCCTCGCTCCACTCGCGGCGCTGCGCGAACTCCTGGCCCATGAACAACAGCTTCTTGCCGGGATAGCCCCACATGAAGGCGTAATAGGCGCGCAGCGTCGCGAATTTCTGCCAGTCGTCGCCGGCCATCTTGTTGAGCAGCGTGCCTTTGCCGTGCACCACCTCGTCATGGGACAGCGGTAGCACGAAATTCTCGCTGAAGGCGTAGACCAGGCCGAAGGTGATGTCGTTGTGGTGATGCTTGCGGAAGATCGGCTCCTTGGAGAAATACTCCAGAGTGTCGTGCATGAAGCCCATGTTCCACTTGAAGCCGAAGCCCAGCCCGCCTTCATGCACTGGCTGCGAGACTTTCGGCCACGAGGTCGATTCCTCGGCGATGGTCATCACGCCCGGATGGTGGCCGTAGACCTCCTTGTTCATACGCTGCAGGAAGCTGACCGCCTCGAGGTTTTCGCGCCCGCCCTTCTCGTTGGGGATCCATTCGCCGGCCTTGCGCGAATAATCGAGATAAAGCATCGAGGCGACCGCATCGACGCGCAGTCCGTCGACGTGATATTTCTCGGCCCAGAACAGCGCATTGTTGACCAGAAACGAAATCACTTCGCGGCGCCCAAAATTATAGATCGCTGTGTTCCAGTCGGGATGGAAGCCCTTGCGCGGATCGGCATGTTCGTAGAGCGCGGTACCGTCGAACTTTGCCAGACCGTGTTCGTCAACAGGGAAATGCGCCGGCACCCAGTCGAGGATGACGCCGATGCCTGCACGGTGGGCGCCATCGACGAAGCGGGCAAAACCGCCCGGATCGCCAAAGCGGGCGCTCGGCGCATAAAGACCCGTCGTCTGGTAGCCCCAGGACGGGTCATAAGGGTGTTCGGAGATCGGCATGAATTCGATGTGGGTAAAACCGGTCTCGACCACGTAAGGGATCAGCCTGTCGGCGAGCTCATCCCACGACAGAAAGCTGCCGTCGTCGTGAAGCCGCCATGACCCGGCATGGACCTCGTAGATCGATACGGCTTCGCGCCTGTGGTCGGCATTGCGCCAGTAGTTCCGGTGCGCCTCGTCACCCCATTCATGCGCCGGCGGCAAAGCCGTCACCGAGGCGGTGGCCGGGCGCAGTTCGGACTTGAAGGCGAACGGATCGGCTTTGAGCGGCAATCTCACGCCATCCGGCCCGATGATTTCATACTTATAAGGGCGGCCAGCGCCGATGTCGGGAATGAACAGTTCCCAGATGCCGGTGTCGCGGCGGACGCGCATGGTATGCCTGCGGCCGTCCCACTCGTTGAAGTCGCCGACCACCGAGACGCGCCTTGCATTGGGCGCCCACACCGCAAAATGTACGCCCGATGCACCTTCATGGTCTATGAGATGGGCGCCGAGCTTGTCGAACAGCCTGAGATGCGATCCTTCGGCGATGTAATAATCGTCTAGCGGACCGAGCACGGGGCCGAAGGAATATGGATCGGTCAGCCACCAGTCACCGCCGGCGTTCCTGGCGTGGTAGCGCAGCGGCTGGCGTTTGCGCAGCGACAGTTTGCCTTCGAAGAAACCGCGATCGTCACGCCTCGACAGCTCGCCAGCCTTCTTGCCGGTCAGCGTGTAGGCAGTGACGGACTCGGCATGAGGAACGAAGCAACGGGCGACAAATCCCTTCCCAGCCTCATGCACGCCGAGCACGGCAAACGGGTCGCCGTGCGTGCCCGCGACAATCGCCGCGACATCGCTGGTTTGCGCCAGTCCGTCCGGCCCGCTTGTCGCAACGGTCGCGCGCGGCTTGCTCATCAGGCAGTGATCCTCCCCGGGGCACCAAGTGTGTGTTTCTAGTGAAGTTTTCGACAGTCACAGGCCGCCTGACCTTCCAAGGGATGCGAAGGTCAAATCACTCCACTAGGGCCACATTATTCCTGGACTCATGCAATCACATCAGGCGGGCACGTGCCAGATGTCTTTCGCATATTGGCGGATTGTGCGGTCGGACGAGAACCAGCCGACGCGGGCGACATTGCGGATCGCCCTGGCGTACCAGTCCGGGCTGTTGCGCCAGACGGCATCGACGTCGCGCTGGGTGGCGGCGTAGGCATCGAAATCCGCGGCGACCATGAACCAGTCGCTCTGGTAAAGACCGTTGATCAGATCGCGATAACGGTCCGGGTCGTCAGGTGAGAAGACGCCCGATGAAATCGCCGACAGCGCCTGCGCCAATTCGGGCGAGCCCTCGATCACGGCGCGCGGATCGTAACCATTGTTGCGCCGCTCGGCGACTTCCTCTGTGGTCAGGCCGAAGATGAAGATGTTGTCGTCGCCGACGCATTCCTTGATCTCGACATTGGCGCCGTCGAGCGTGCCGATGGTCAGCGCACCGTTCAGCGCGAACTTCATGTTGCCGGTGCCGGAGGCTTCCATGCCGGCGGTCGATATCTGCTCCGAAAGATCGGCGGCCGGCATCATGATCTCGGCCAGGCTGACATTGTAGTTCGGCACGAACACCACTTTCAGCAAGCCGCGCACCGCAGGGTCGCGGTTGATGACACGGGCGACGTCGTTGGCAAGTTTGATGATCAGCTTGGCATTGTGATAGCTGGGCGCCGCCTTGCCGCCGAAGAATTTGACGCGGGGCATCCAGTCGCGCTCTGGATGTGAGCGGATCTGGTCGTAAAGCGCGACCGCTTCGAGAATGTTCAAGAGCTGGCGCTTATATTCGTGGATGCGCTTGACCTGGATGTCGAACAGCGCCGAGGGGTCCACCTTGATGCCGAGCCGGTCGGCAACAAGATTGGCAAGCCTCGTCTTGTTCGCCCGTTTGACGGCGGCGAACTTGTCGCGGAAGGCGGCGTCCCCGGCGAAAGGATCAAGCCGCTTTATCTCGTCGATGTCGTCGAGGAAACCGTCGCCAATCGCCTCTCGGGTGAGTGTCGTGAGGCCGGGATTGCACTGGATCAGCCAGCGCCGCGGTGTAATCCCGTTGGTCTTGTTGTTGATGCGGTCCGGGTAGAGCCTGTGGAGATCAGCAAACACCGTCTCCTTCATCAATTCCGTGTGCAGGGCCGAGACGCCGTTGATCGAGTGCGAGCCGACAAAGGCCAGATTGCCCATGCGCACGCGGCGATCGCCATTTTCCTGGATCAGCGAGATGCGGCTGATCTGCTCGTCCGAGAACTGGTCGGAGGCGCGCGCCTCGAGCAGCACTTCGGCGTTGATGGCGTAGACGATCTGCATGTGGCGCGGCAACAGCCGCTCAAACAGCGGCACGGGCCAGCTTTCGAGCGCTTCGGGAAGCAGCGTGTGGTTGGTGTAGCCGAAGGTGCGCTTGGTGATGCTCCAGGCCTGGTCGAAATCCATGCCGTGGACATCCATCAACAGGCGCATCAGCTCAGCTACGGCGATCGCCGGATGGGTGTCGTTGAGATGGATCGCCGCCTTGTCGGGCAGCGATTGCAAGTCGCCATACTGGCTAAGATGACGCTGGACGATGTCCTGCAGCGAGGCGGTGGAGAAGAAATACTCCTGCCTCAGTCGCAGCTCCTGGCCGGCCTTGTGGGAATCGGCCGGGTAAAGGACGCGCGACAATGCATCGGCCTTGTTGCTTTCGGCGAGCGCGCCGATGTGATCGCCGGCGTTGAACTTGTCGAGCAGGATCGGGTCGACCGGCATGCCGGACCACAGACGCAGCGTATTGACGCGATTGGCCCGCCAGCCGACCACTGGCGTATCGTAAGCAACGGCCAGAACATGTTCGGTCGGCTTCCAGACGTGGCGCTCGAGCCTGCCGTCCTTCGAGGTGATCGATTCCACCGAGCCGCCGAAGCCGACCTCGAAGGAGCGCTCGCGGCGTTCGAACTCCCAGGGATTGCCGTGATCGAGCCATGTCTCGGGCAGTTCCACCTGCCAGCCGTCATGAATCTCCTGCCGAAACATGCCGTTGGCATAGCGAATGCCGTAGCCATGCGCGGGGATATCGACGGTAGCCATGCTTTCCATGAAACAGGCGGCGAGCCGGCCAAGACCGCCATTGCCAAGGGCAGCGTCCGGTTCGAGCGCTGCAATGATGTCGAGGTCGACGCCAAGCGACGACAGCGCCTCGCGCATATTGTCCATCAGGCCGAGATTGGAGAAGGCATCGCGCATCAGGCGGCCGATGAGGAATTCCAGCGACAGGTAATAGACCCGCTTTTCCTGCTGGGCGTAGGCCTCTTGGGTTGCCTGCATCCAGTGATCGACGATGCGGTCGCGCACAACCTTGATTGAGGCGGTAAGCCAATCGTACTGGGTTGCAACGTTGGTGCCCTTGCCGACCCTGTATTTGAGGGCCTGCAAGACTTCGTCGGCGAGCGTCTTGGGATCCGGGTTTTCGAGTGTGGGCGGAGGAGCTTCGGTTGTCATCGCGCGCGTCATGCTGCCTCTCGTGACGTTGCCAGGATCATGCGGCTTTCACCATCTCTACCAATGCTAGTGTATCCCACAGGATGTTCAATCGATTCAGTCGACCGAAAGCCGGGTTGCCCTGCGGCAATTTGGCATTTGGAAACAGCGCGTTCGGGTTCCTCGGCGATGGGCCTCAAGCTCTTGCTCAAGCTGCCAGCGCCGCTTCCGGCGGCACCTTGGCGCCGGTCATGAAGGCGACGGCGTCGGACATCGTATGCTGCTTGGGATCGATGACACACAGGCGACGGCCAAGCCGATGAATGTGGATGCGGTCGGCCACCTCGAAGACATGCGGCATGTTGTGTGAAATCAGCACGATCGGCAGGCCTCGCTTCTTCACGTCGAGGATCAATTCGAGGACGCGGCGGCTCTCCTTGACGCCAAGTGCCGCCGTCGGCTCATCCATGATCACCACCCGGCTGCCAAAGGCGGCGGCGCGCGCCACCGCCACACCCTGACGCTGGCCGCCAGAAAGCGTTTCCACGGCCTGGCTGATGTTCTGGATGGTCATCAGGCCAAGCTCCGTGAGCTTGTCGCGAGCGCGCTTTTCCATGGCTGGGCGATCGAGCATGCGCAGCCATTCGCCGAGGAACCCCGGCTTGCGTATCTCGCGGCCGAGGAACATGTTGTCGGCGATAGACAGCGCCGGCGACAGAGCCAGGTTCTGGTAGACGGTCTCGATGCCGGCCTCGCGGGCCTCCATCGGCGACTTGAAGGCGACGGGCTTGCCTTCAAGCCGGATCTCACCTTCATCGGGCACGACCGCGCCGGAAATCGCCTTGATGAGCGACGATTTGCCGGCGCCATTGTCGCCGATGACGGCAAGGATTTCGCCCGGATAGAGATCGAAATCGGCATTGTCGAGTGCGGTAACGCGACCGTAGCGCTTGACCAGGCTGCGCGCGGTGAGGATGGGTTCCTGGGTCATGGCTATGCCGAAACCTTTCTGATCCATTGATCGATCGCCACGGCGCCGATGATCAGCACGCCGGTGAGCAGCACCTTCCACTGCGGATCGGCGCCCAGCATGTTGAGGCCCATCGAGACGACGCCGACGATCATGGCGCCGAACAGCGTGCCGAGGATCGAGCCGCGCCCGCCGAACAGCGAAATACCGCCGATCACCGTCGCGGTGATGGCCTGAAGATTGTAGTCGGTCACGGCGGCGGAAGGCGAGATCGAGCCATTGCGGCCGATGGAGACCCAGGCTGCGAAGGCGGCGATCAGCCCGGCAAGGGCATAGACCGTCACCAGCACCTTCTTCGTCTGGATGCCCGACAGTTTCGCGGCCTCCTGATCGTCGCCAACCGCGTAGACATGGCGGCCCCACGCGGTGTGGTTGAGCACGTACCAGAGGACCAACACGAGAACGACCATGGCAATGACGCCAAGCGTCAGCACGGCCGTGCCGACCTTAAAGCTCAAGGCAAACAGGTGCAGCAGAGGCGCCTGAACGTCGACGTCGGTGTCGCGGATCGTCTCATTGGCCGAATAGATGAAGTTGGTGGCCATGACGATGTTCCAGGTGCCCAGCGTCACGATGAATGGCGGCAGCTTCATGTAGGCGACCAGCACCCCGTTGAGCAGGCCGCATGCGCCACCAGCGACAAGCCCGATTGCCACCGCGAGCACGGCCGGCATACCGTAGCTGACCGCGCAATTGCCCATGATCACAGCCGAAATCACCATGATCACGCCAATCGACAGGTCGATGCCGGCGGTCAGGATTACCAGCGTCTGCGCGGCGCCCAGAATGCCGACAATGGCGATCTGCTGAAGGATCAGCGTCAGCGTATAGGATGAAAAAAAACGCCCGCCGATGGTGATGCCGAAGATAATTATCGCGAGAACCAGCACGATCAGCGGCACCGCTGCCGGCGTGGAATGCAGGAAATGCTGGGCGCGCTTGACGGCCGATTTATGCTCGTCGAACGCGGCGACGCTTGTGTCGCTGCTCGATAGAACTTTTTCGAATTCTTGTGCTTGAGACATGTTTCCTCCCCTGGGCTTCAGCCAAGAGCCAACGCCGTCCACGCCTTCCGGTCTGCCGCCGGGACTATTTGCGTTTAGACCGGCACATCGTCCACCCTGAGCGGCCGGGGATCAAGCCCCGGCCGATCGCGATCTGTTGCCGGTCAGGCCAGCCTCAGCCCCAGCACTTGGCGAGGCCTTCCTTGGTGTCGATGGACTTCACACCGTTGGCGGGCTTGTCGGTGACAAGGTTGACGCCGGTGTCGAAGAAGTTCTTGCCTTCGGTCGGCTTCGGCTTCGTCCCGTCCTTGGCGAAAGTGGCGATCGCCTCGATGCCGAGCGCCGCCATTTGCAGCGGATATTGCTGCGAGGTAGCGCCGATTACGCCTTCGGTGACCGACTTCACGCCGGGGCAACCACCGTCGACCGAGACGATCAGCACCTGGCTTTCGAGACCGACGGCCTTGAGCGCCTGGTAGGCACCGACAGCTGCCGGCTCGTTGATGGTGTGGATGACGTTGATGGTGTTGTCCTTCTGCAGAAGGTTCTCCATCGCCTTGCGGCCGCCCTCTTCATTGCCGTTCGTCACGTCATGGCCAACGATGCGCGGGTCGTCCTCGTCGCCAATCTTGTTGGGGTCCTTCACGTCGATGCCGAAGCCCATCATGAAGCCCTGGTCGCGCAGCACGTCCACCGTCGGCTGCGACGGCGTCAGGTCGAGGAAGCCGATCTTGGCATCCTTGGCCTTATCGCCGAGTGTCGCGGCGGCCCATGCGCCGATCAGCTTGCCGGCTTCCAGATTGTCCGTCGCGAAGGTCGCGTCAGCCGCATCGATCGGATCAAGCGGCGTGTCGAGCGCGATCACCAACAGCCCGGCGTCCCGCGCTTTCTTCACCGTCGGCACGATGCCCTTGGTATCGGACGCGGTGATGAGGATACCCTTGGCGCCGTCGGCGATGCAGCTCTCGATTGCAGCAACCTGGCTCTCGCTGTCGCCGTCGATCTTGCCGGCGTAAGTCTTGAGATCGACGCCAAGCTCCTTGGCCTTGGCCGTCGCACCTTCCTTCATCTTGACGAAGAAGGGATTGGTGTCGGTCTTGGTGATCAAGCAGGCGCCGACCCCGGCGGCCGACGCCGTCGACGCAAAGGCCATCAGGCTCAGTCCGGCCGCGGCGAACACGGTGGATTTCAACAGTTTTGACGTGGTCACGATTTTCCTCCCATGGAACCATTTAGGATGCCGGCCAACCGACATCTGCAGCGCGTCCGACGAAATCTCCCAGCATCGGCGCCGATCCCAAGAGACACCAGTCCGCCAGCACTGTCAATAATTAAATCACTCTTATTTATTATTGACAACGCAGGATTGTTCACCCACTCTAGACCAAAAGCATTGAGGGGAAACGACGGAGGAACAGGGTGGAGACCGGCGTTACGAGGCACGGTTCGCCCAATGCGGCCGAAAGCCGTCTGCACCGCGGCACCAATCAAAGCGGCATGCGGGACCACAATGAGCGGCTGGTGCTGTCGCTGGTGCGCCAGCATGGCAGCCTGGCCAAATCCGACATTGCACGCATGACCGGCCTTTCGGCGCAGACGGTCTCGGTGATCATGCGCGAGCTGGAGGAGGACGACCTGCTCGTCCGCCAGGCGCCGTTGCGCGGCAAGATCGGCCAGCCCTCGATACCCATGGCGCTCAATCCCGACGGTGCCTATTTCATCGGCCTGAAGATCGGCCGCCGCAGCGCCGAATTGGTGCTGATCGATTTCCTCGGCAACGTACGCTCGATGCTGCAGCATTCCTACCGCTACCCTGCCCCGCGCGAGACGGTGGAATTCGTCACAGGCGGCATGAACAAGATGCGCGGCGAGCTCACCCCGGCGCAAGACAAGCGCATTGCCGGGCTTGGCATCGCCATGCCGTTCGAATTGTGGAACTGGGCCGATACCGCGGGCGCGCCGCGCGAAATCATGGACGAATGGCGCCATCGCGACATCCGCGCCGACATCCAGGCGCAATGCGAATTTCCAGTCTATCTGCAGAACGATGCCACCTCGGCCTGCGGTGCCGAGCTCGTGTTCGGTCACGCGGCAGGTGCGGCACGCGATTTCGTCTATTTCTACATCGGCGCCTTTGCCGGCGGCGGCATCGTGCTGAACGGCCGGTTGTTTGGCGGCCCAACCGGCAATGCCGGCGCGCTGGGCTCGATGCCGGTGCCCGGGCCGGACGGCAAGCCGACGCAGTTGATCGACGTGGCGTCGATCGCCATGCTGGAAAAGGCGCTCAACGCGCGCGGCATCGAGGCCTCGCATCTGTGGACATCACCGGGGGACTGGGGCGAGATCGGCGCCGAGCTCGACGACTGGATCGCCAGCGCCTCGCAGGCGCTCGCCTATGCCATCGTTTCGGCGTCCTCCGTCATTGATTTCGAAGCCGCGGTGATCGACGGGTGGATGCCGCTTGCCGTGCGCAGGCGGCTTGTCGATGCCGTCATCCAGGCCATCGGCCGGATCGACGGCGAGGGCCTGAGGCTGCCGGCCATTCGTGAGGGAACCGTCGGCATCCATGCGCGGGCGCTGGGTGGCGCCAGCCTGCCGCTGTCGGAGCGCTTCCTCATCGGTTCGACCACGATTTCCCGGAGCTTCTGAGCATGCTGATCGGCATCCCGGCGCTGCTCGGCCCGGAGTTTCTGGCGATATTGCGCGCCATGGGCCATGGCGACGAGATAGCCTTGGTCGACGGCAACTACCCGGCCGAGCAGCAGGCACAGCGGCTGATCCGCGCCGACGGTCATCATCTCGTCCCGGTGCTCGATGCGGTATTGAGCGTATTGCCGGTCGACGACGCCGTGCCGCAGGCGCTGTTTCGCGCCTCGGCCAAAGGCGATCCCCTGCTCGCCGATCCGGTTCACCATGAGATGGAAGCGATCTGCGCCAGCCGTGCGCCGGGCCGCAAGGTGGTTGCGCTTGCCGGCGCCGACTTTTATGCACGGGTCAAGGCCGCACATGCAATTGTCGCGACGAGCGAGCCGCGGCTTTATGCCAACATCATCATTCGCAAGGGCGTGATCTATCCGCCGGAAAGCAAGACTTCATGATCCTCTGCTGTGGCGAAGCCCTGATCGATATGCTGCCGCGGACCACGACGGAGGGCGAGTCGGCCTTTGCGCCCTATGTTGGTGGTGCCGTCTTCAACTCGGCAATTGCGCTTGGCCGGCTCGGCGCGCCCGCTGCCTTCTTCTCCGGCCTGTCGTCGGATCTGTTCGGGGGCCAGCTCAGGGAGGCACTGGGAGCCAGCAAGGTCAGTTCCACCTATGCACACACCTCGCCGCGCCCGACTACGCTCGCCTTCGTGCGGCTCAACAACGGCCAGGCGACCTACACCTTCTACGACGAGAACACCGCCGGGCGCATGCTGACCATCGAGGACCTGCCGGAACTCGGCAGCGAGATCGAGGCCATGCTGTTCGGCGCCATCAGCCTGATCTCGGAGCCGGCCGGGTCGGCCTATGAAGAGTTCATGCGACGCGAGCATGAGCGCCGAGTGATGATGCTCGACCCCAACATCCGGCCAAACTTCATTCCCGACAAGGCCAAGCACCTCAGGCGCATCCGCGGCATGATGGCGATGGCCGACATCGTCAAATTGTCGGACGAGGATCTGAACTGGTTCGACGAAGCCGGCTCGCATGAGGACGTCGTGCGCAACTGGCTGGACCGCGGTCCGAAGCTGATCGTCGTCACCCACGGCAGCGAGGGCGCGGTCGGTTACAGCAGCCGGCACCGGGTCACGGTCGTGCCGGACAAGGTCGAGGTGGTCGATACGGTCGGCGCCGGCGACACATTCAATGCCGGCATCCTTGCCTCCTTGCACGAACAGGGCCTGTTGTCGAAGACGGCCATCGCCGGCCTGCCGGAAGAAGCCATCCATAAGGCGCTGACGCTCGGCGCGAAAGCCGCGGCTGTGACGGTCT
This sequence comes from Mesorhizobium sp. M0136, assembly GCF_040322515.1. NCBI lineage: Bacteria > Pseudomonadati > Pseudomonadota > Alphaproteobacteria > Hyphomicrobiales > Phyllobacteriaceae > Mesorhizobium > Mesorhizobium sp. M0136. The sequence goes on along the minus strand of NZ_JAMYTP010000008.1, from coordinate 47,946 downwards.
CGCGGGCCGGCGCCAACCCGCCGTCGCGGCATGAAATTGCCTAACCGGCTGGCAACACGCTCAAGGACCTGCCTGCCGCGATCACTTTATGTTTCGTCGACCCGGCGGGACGGGCTGTGAGGTCCATATCGAGCCGGCCGAAGCCCGGATTTCCCCGCGTTTAAGAGGGCAGGTCGGAAGTCAGCGGTAACAGGCTGCGACATTTGAGCAATTCAGGGTTTTGCCCCGCGGCTTTCTCGGCCGTGTCAAGTCTGCTACCAGCGGCCGGTTATCTGACTAAACCGTTTGAGGCCGACATGCAGTTCATCGATCTTGGCGCGCAGCGCGAACGCATCCGCGACAGGCTGAAAGCGGCAATCGACCGGGTCGTCGACGAAGGCCGCTATATCCTCGGACCTCAGGTCACCGAATTCGAAAACAAGCTCGCCGCCTATATTGGCACCAAGCATGTGGTCGCTTGCGCCAACGGCACCGATGCGCTGCTGTTGCCGCTGTTTGCCGCCGGCATCGGCCCGGGCGACGCGGTGTTCGTGCCGAGCTTCACTTTTGCCGCCACGGCCGAAGTGGTGGCGCTGACCAAGGCCGAACCGGTGTTCGTCGATGTCGATGCCGACAGCTACAATATCGACACCGCCAGCCTCGAGGCGGCAATCGCCATGATCAAGGCGGAAGGCCGGCTGAGGCCGAAGGCAATCATTCCCGTCGACCTGTTCGGCCTCGCCGCCGATTACGAGGCGATCATGGCCATCGCCGATGGCGAAGGCCTGATGGTCATCGAGGATGCGGCGCAGGCGACCGGGGGCTCGGCCGACGGCAAGATGTGCGGCTCGTTCGGCACCGTCGGCTCGACCAGCTTCTATCCGGCAAAGCCGCTCGGCTGCTATGGCGACGGCGGTGCGATGTTCACCAATGACGATGCGCTGGCCGAACAGCTGCGCTCGTTCGCCTTTCACGGCAAAGGCGAAACGCAATACGACAATGTCCGCGTCGGCATCAATTCACGGCTCGACACGCTTCAGGCGGCGATCCTGATAGAGAAGCTGGCCATCCTCGAGGACGAGATGGTGGCGCGGCAAGCGGTCGCCAATCGCTATGCCGAAGGTCTCGGCGATATCGTCAAGGCGGCGCGCAATCTGGGCGGCGGCCGCTCGGCCTGGGCGCAATACGCCATCGAAACGCCGAAACGCGACGGGCTCAAGGCACATCTCGGTGAAAAGGGCATTCCGTCGGTCATCTACTATGTGAAACCGCTGCACAGCCAGATTGCCTATCGCGATTATCCGCGCACCCCGACCGGCCTTGCCGTTTCGGAAGAGCTGCCGAAGCGCATCCTGTGCCTGCCGATGCATCCCTATCTGAGCGAGGCTGACCAGGACCGGATCATCGAAACGATCCGTAACTATATCGGCTCGAATTCGGCGCATGTAGCGGCGGCATAAATTCGAAGCTTCGAAGCGTGGCCGCGGATTACATCGACGAGTTCATCATGTTCTGCGCCGGGTTGTGGATGGCTGGCGTCGGCTTCGGATTTTTCTCGGACCCCTCTCAAGCTCGCCCCGGCCAACGGCAGGCATGGTGGACCAACTTTGGAACCCATTTTAAATGGATGGGGCCGCTGTTGATCATCATCGCGATCGTGCTCGCATTCGCGGCGCCTTCCTAGCGGACCCTATTTTGGTGTCGACCAGCGTCACACGTCGCCACGCGCCCATTTTCGGGTCGCACATTGTGCTTCTGCATTGCCAAAACTCGTCGCCTGCCCTCACTCCCAAATCGGCCGGAGCGGCTTTGAAGAGTGCCGTTAGGGCAACATTTTTGAAGTGCTTTGCTCCGCGTCGAAGCATAGTCTGCACCTGTCTTCCCTCTAGGCTGGCTATTTCATGAAGAAGATTGGTTTCCTCTCGTTCGGGCACTGGACGCCCTCGCCGCAATCACAGACCCGGACGGCATCTGATGCGCTTTTGCAGTCCGTCGAGCTGGCTGTCGCGGCCGAGGAGCTGGGTGCAGACGGCGCGTATTTTCGCGTGCATCACTTCGCGCGCCAGCTCGCCTCGCCCTTCCCGCTGCTGGCAGCGGTTGGGGCGAAGAGCAGCCGAATCGAGATCGGCACGGCGGTGATCGACATGCGTTACGAGAACCCGCTCTATATGGCGGAGGACGCCGGCGCCGCTGACCTAATCGCCGGAGGGCGTCTGCAGCTGGGCATCAGCCGCGGCTCGCCGGAGCAGGTAATCGAGGGATGGCGCTACTTCGGCTACGCCCCGCAAGAGGGCGAGAGCGATGCCGACATGGCCCGCAGACACACCGGAGTGCTGCTCGAAGTGTTGCTGGGCAAAGGCTTTGCGCAGCCCAACCCGCGGCCGATGTTTCCCAACCCGCCTGGCTGCTTCGCGTCGAGCCGCACTCGGAGGGCCTGCGCGAGCGCATCTGGTGGGGCGCCGCCACAAACGCCACCGCCGAATGGGCGGCGAAACTGGGGATGAACCTGCAGAGCTCCACGCTCAAATTCGATGAGGGCGGAAAGCCGTTTCACATCCAGCAGGCCGAACAGATCCGGGCTTTTCGTGAGGCCTGGAAGGCGGCCGGACACACGCGCGAGCCGCGGGTGTCGGTCAGCCGGAGCATTTTTGCTTTGGTCGACGATCGCGACCGGGCCTATTTCGGCGGCAACCAAAGCGGAGATCATTTCGGTTATATCGAGGCAGACAGGCTTGCCGTCTTCGGCCGCTCCTATGCCGCCGAACCGGACGTCCTGATCAAGCAGCTAAAGGGCGACGAGGCCATCGCCGAGGCCGATACGCTGCTGCTTACCGTCCCAAACCAGCTCGGCGTCGACTACAATGCCCATGTCGTCGAGGCAATCCTGACCCATGTCGCTCCGGGCTTGGGCTGGCGCTGACGAGTTTGAGCAATCGACCGCAGGAGGCAGGAACCTCCCCTCCCGGCCCCGCTCAGGAACCGAACAGCCGCCTGTCCCAATACACGGGCTGATGCAGGCTGGCTGTGATCAAGGCAAACTCCGGATGGGCCGGATTGATCAACACGTTGTTGTCGAGGCGAGCCACGACGCTTGGTACGATTACGAGCGCGCTGCGGCGCTCGATACACCAAGTCTCACCGAATTCCTTGCTCACCTTTGCCGGCATTACGTCCCAACCCGGCAGCGACGGCTGAGAAAAGGTCTCGTAGCTCAGCCCGCGCGGAACCATGATCTGGACGTAGTGCTGGTTGGGCGGCAGTCTGCCGCTGCCGTGCACTAGCTTTTCCAGCAAGGCAGTCGAATAATGCTCGCTGGCGTAGATCACCGGGCTGCCGGGCGTGTTCCAGCGGCCGGGCGCAATCGTCGAGCCCGTCGCGTCAAAGATCGGATAAGTGCCGGCAGGATCGCCGATCCTGAAGCACAGCAGCGTCCGATCGAGTATCTGCGCCGTCAAGCGGCGGTGCCGTACTTCAGGCCTGCAAGGATATCGATCACCAGCTCGGCGCCGATCTCGTTTTGGATGACCATTTCGATCGGGCGCCGGTCTTCCAGCATGGGATGAGGCCGAAATAGAAAGTCACGAGCCTCATCTTCGACCTTCCAGACGTCGAGGGCCAAGTCCCATACACGAGCAACTCGTGCCACCCGCATGCCCTCTTCCGAAGACAGTCGAAGAGCACCCCTCTTGCGACGTTCATAGGTTGCCTTTGGAACGAGGCGATATTTGAACTGGGCATCGGCCGGTGCCAGCAATTGTGAGACGCGTTCGAGCGCGCCGATGGGCAATCCGTCTTCAATTCGAGCCATCAGCCCGAATGGCGACCGTGCAGCCGTTTCCTTGGGCGGCAAGCCCAGCACGTCGGCGACATTTCCGAACGCCAGCATCATCACTGCCTCCTCATGTGAAGCATGATATACCTTCATGTGAGACTACGCGCAAGTGGGCTGCAGTCTCACGGCTGCTTTCCGTCGGCTCGTTTCAGCATCGTGAATGCGCGACTGATCCGTTGCAGCGCTGTGGCGTTGGCCAGCACTGCGTAAAGCGCGAACCCACCCGCCAGAATCCAGGGCGATGCCGCGCCCAGGGCGGCCGCGACTCCGTCGGCGGCGAGCAGCACGCAAATGAAAACCAGACGTTCCATCCGCTCGAAGAAATCCGGCCAACCATGGTTTTCCACAGGGATTTCCAGCGCCGTCCGCGCCTTGGCGTAACTTGTGAGTATCCCGCCGGCGAACGCGAACATTGCGATCGCCCACAGATCGGCGACCCAGCCGATAGCCGCAAAGACGGCCAATTCCTGATAGCGGTCGACGACAGCGTCGAAATAGCCACCGGCCTTGGTGATCATATTTGTCCGGCGGGCGACAGCACCGTCCAGCGCATCGAAGGTGAAGGCAAACGCCAGGCAAAGGCCAAAGGCAAGGCTTGAATGGTGATAGACGTAGGCCGCCGACGACAAAGCAACGAGCACGAGCCCACTGGCCGTAACCTGGTTCGGCGTCATGCCGATCCCGATCAGCGGAGAGGCGGCCTGCTCCCATAGCGGGTCGATGCGACTTTTCATGAGACCGGCGATCATGGCGGCTCCTCTGATGATGTCGTTTCACCGAGCTTTACCAGCAATTTGCGGGTTTGTTCCACCGTCGCTACCGTTCCAATTGGTCAAAGCGGGCCGAGACCGGGCTCAGCAACGTTCTCAACCGGCGGCAACAGCGATTTCTTTTTGGCGGAAGCGGCCGGCGGATTAAGGCGCTCGCCAAGCCGACGGCGCAAATCGACCGGCGGTCTGGCGGCCGCGCCCGAACGATGTGACTATGATTGCTTGCCATCCGTCGGAAGCCGGCCGAAACTCGATGCATAAATTTTCACCCAAGTTTGCTTACCTGCTCGCGACCTCTCTTGGCGCGGGATTATCTCCAATATGGCCGGGCACGGCCGGCGCAATGGTTGGAATGGCTGTTGCCGCAGCTCTGATACCGGCATCGCCTTGGCTGACCGTGCTTGCTTATGCGGCCCTGTTCGCCGTCGGCGTATGGGCGTCGTCGCATGTCATCTCCCGAACCGGGACGGAGGACCCGCAGATCGTCGTCGTCGATGAGACCTTCGGCGCCGCCGTGACACTGTCCATGCTGCCGCTCGACCCACTCTGGTGGGCAGCAGGCTTCCTTGCTTTCCGGTTTTTCGACGTCGTCAAGCCTTGGCCCATCCGTATCATGCATGACAAAGTAAGGGGTGGGGCCGGCATCATGCTGGACGATGCTGCCGCGGCTGTCGTCGCTGCGGCGTTGCTGCTCCTGCTGAACGGTTTGATTGACCATTTGCGGTAATGGCGACATTCGGTCTGCCAAGGCCACCGTGGCGACATCGGCGTGCCAGAACGCAGGAGGCATCCGCGCGCTCACCGATGGTGTTCGTGTGCCTGCGTGCGGAAACCAAACCCGTCAAGTGTTTCGATCATCACCTGTACGGGATCAGGCACACCGTGCGATGACCGCCGCGCGACAAAGCCGTCCGGCCTGACCAAGACAGCACCGCCGCTTTCAACCCCGCGTGGGTCTGGTCGGTGGTCGGACAAGAGGAAGCCTGTGCTGCAGCCGGCCAGGACCGCGGCTGCAATTCCCACGCGCGGACCGGGGAAATTTCGGACGCAATAACAATGCTTAGGACTGCTCCCGACGGATGGATCGCCCTTGGAAAGCCGTGCCGCACGCTACGACGGCGACACGCGACATTGATGTCGATCTCTAGGCCTTCGAAATCCAGTACGTCTCAGTCACCAGCCAAGCGTTCTCGATGCCGTTTGCTGGTCGGCCTCGATGATATTGGGCGAGACCGGTGACTTTGCCTCGGGCCCCCTTGAGGGCAGCCTTCAAGGTCTTTTCTTCGTCACTGCGCCTGGCTCCGCTGCAGGGTAAAACCCGCATGGCACAAGTGGCCGTACGGGAAAGGTATCGCCAGCCCTTTCCAGAAGCATCATGAAGCCTCGTTGGTCTTCGCCCGTGAACGGCAGCGCCATCCGGCCAGCGTCGGACAAATTTGAAAGCCGCCGTTCCGGCACGTGCGTCACTCCGGCAAAGGCGACAACGACATCGAGGTCCGGCAGATCAACTGCCTGCGTTGCATCACCGGATACCACTTCGACATGGGCATAATGAGCAAGATTGCTTTGCGCGCGCCGGGCGAGTTCTTCGTCGATCTCATAGGCAATCACGCGTCCTTCAGAACCCGTCAGTTCAGCGAGGATGGCGGTGAAATAGCCGACACCGGCGCCTACCTGAAGGACGGTCTGGCCGGGAGCGATGTTCACATGGTCGAAAACCAAGGCCCAAAGCGACGGCAAACCGCTGTTTAATCCGCGTTTTTCGTCAAGTGAGACCACGTCGTGGTAAATCTCATGAAGTGCGGCTGAAGGGCTGGTATGGACCGCCCCGATCTGCAATCTCGAATGGATACGCCATGGCCCGTTGCCGAGGTAGTGTTCGCGCGGAACCTTTGCGAAGGCCTCGATGACAGCAGGGTTGTGCAAGCCCGGTGACGAGACACGCAGGTCTTCGGCAAACCACCGGCGCGCTTCACTAGCATCGCTTCTTGTTGGCATGGACTATGGCTCCCGAATTGCGCGTATTCAACCATCGTTTCAGAAAGCCGAACGGCGGCAAAGGCTCGCTATCCTCGTATGGACGGGTGCTGCGCGCTGTGCGATCGACCGCTGCTTCGCCCAGCGCCCACCGCGAAGCCTATAAGTCCTGGCGATATGGAAGAACACTCTGCCCGACGATCACATCCTCCGGCTGGCGAGCAGCCTTGTGAGCCAGTCCGGATCCATTTCCGGCACGGAGGACAAAAGCCGTTCGGTATAGGGGGCATGCGGCGGCGTGAGAATTTCGCTCTTTAATCCCTGCTCAACGACTTTACCCTGGTGCATGACCACAATTTCGTCGGCGATGGCCCGCACGGTGGCAATGTCATGGGTGATGAAAATGTAGCTCATGCCGAGGTCGCGCTGAAGCCGCATTAACAGCTTCAGAATTTCCTCTTGCACAATCTGGTCGAGCGCGGACGTGATTTCGTCGCAGATAATGAGTTCCGGGTCGGCGGCCAAGGCCCGAGCGATACAAACGCGCTGCTTCTGGCCCCCCGACAGTTCGGCCGGCAGACGGTCCAGGTAGGTTTCGCTCATCTCGACCATGTGCATGAGTTCGTCGATCCGCCGGTCCCTCTGCGCACCCTGGAGGCCAAGGTAGAACTCAAGCGGCCGTGCTATGACTTCTTCGACCGTCTGGCGCGGATTTAGTGCGTTGTCGGGCATTTGATAAATCATCTGTATACGGCGCAGAATCTCTTTTGGGCGCGCCTTAAGGGTCTTGGAAAGGGCATGGCCGGCAAAGGAAATCGACCCCGAAAGCGGCGGCAACAGGCCGGTAACGACGCGGGCGAGCGTCGATTTCCCGGAACCGGATTCGCCGACCACGGCCACTGTTCTTCCACGTGGAACTTTGATGGAGACATCCTGGAGCACCTTGACCGCCCGGCCGTAGGCCGCCGCAACGTTGTCTATCGTAAGCAGATAGTCATCGGCCGGAACTTCGGGCTTTGCGAGCTTGCGCACGGCCCAGAGCGTTCTGGTATATTCCTGGCTGGGCGAGGCGAGCATCTGGCGCGTTTCTGCCTCCTCCACGGTAAGTCCATGGCGCAAAACCATGATGCGGTCCGCCATTTGCGCCACCACCGCCAGGTCATGCGTCACATAGATTGCAGCGGTGTTGAATTCCTCCACGATATTGCGAATGGAGGCGAGAACTTCGACCTGTGTCGTCACATCGAGCGCCGTCGTTGGTTCGTCGAAGACGATGAGGTCCGGATGGCAAGCCATTGCCATCGCGGTCATTGCCCGTTGCAACTGTCCGCCGGAAACCTGATGAGGATAGCGAAAGCCGATGGTCTCCGGATCTGGAAGCTGAAGACGGCGATAGAGATCGACCGCACTCCGGTTCGCTTTTTCTCGGCTGGCAATCCCATGAGCCACCACAGTTTCGACAGTCTGATCGAGGAGACGGTGGGCTGGATTGAAAGAGGCCGCGGCGCTTTGCGCGACATAGGCGATGCGCGAGCCTCGGAGGCGGCGACGTCCTGTTTCGCTGATTGCCAGAAGATCGATACCATCGAACAGGATCGAGCCCTTTGTGATTCGGCAGCCAGGCTTGGCGTAACCCATCGCGGCGAGGCCGATGGTGGATTTTCCGGCGCCTGACTCGCCGATCAGGCCAAGAACCTCCCCCCGCTTCAGCGCCAGATCGACCCCGCGGACAATGGGATGCCACCGCTCGTCCGAGAAGCCTTCCACATGCAAATTGCGGATCTGAAGCAGATGCTTGCCTTTTTCGCGCAATCCGGGGGCGCTATTTTTCATCCCGCAACCCACTTGTTGCGTGGAGGAACCAGTCGACGACGAAATTCACGGAGACCGTGAGGAGGGCAATCGCGCCGGCCGGCAGCAGCGGGGTGACGTCGCCGTAGGTGATCAGGGTCGCATTCTCGCGCACCATCGATCCCCAATCGGCGGTCGGGGGCTGAATACCGACGCCCAGGAAGGACAGTGCCGCGATCGTGAGGAATACGAAGCAAAATCGCAAGCCGAATTCCGCGACCAGCGGGGGCATCACGTTGGGAAGGATTTCCTTGGCGATGATCCATTTCGGGCCCTCGCCGCGCAATCGCGCCACTTCGACATATTCCATCACTGCCACGTTAAGCCCGACAGCGCGTGCGAGCCGAAAGACACGGGTAGAATCGAGCAGCGCAATGATGATTATCAGGCTAGTGATCGACGAGCCGAAGATCGAAAGCAGCACCAGGGCGAAGATCAGGCTTGGGATCGACATCAACACATCCACGGCACGCGACAGTATCTGGTCGAGCCATCCCCTGTACAATGCGGCAAGAAGGCCGAGCGAGACGCCAACCGCGAAGGACAGCAATGTGGTGGCGACCGCGATACCGATGGTGTTGCGCGCTCCGTAGATCAAGCGTGTGAGCATATCGCGGCCGAGCTGGTCGGTTCCCAGTTTGAACTGCTGGCTCCACGGTGCGAAGGCTTCGCTGAAGACCTGCGTTTCGCCGTATGGGGCTATCCAGTGCGCGAACACCGCAACGATGACATAGCCGAGGATCACGAGGATGCCGAACCATGCACTGAAGGGTGCCTTCTTCAGCGCCGTCTTCGCCCGGGTGGTGCGCGAGCGCCTCAGCCTGTGAACCTGAGCGATTGGTTCGTAGCTGGTCATCGTGGATGCAAGAGCCTTGGATTAGTGGCGATCGAAATGATGTCGGCGGTCAGATTGAGCAGGATGTAGGTCGCCGCGAAAATCAGGGCGCAGGCCTGGACAACCGGAACATCCCTGGATTTGACCGCATCAACCATCAGCTGACCAATGCCGGGATAGACGAACACCACTTCGACCACGACCACTCCGACGACGAGATAAGCCAGATTGAACGCCACCACCGTGACGATCGGCGCCCATGCGTTGGGCAAGGCGTGCCTGAGTACGATAGCCATGGGCGACATTCCCTTGAGCCGCGCCATATCAATATAGGGACTTGCCAGCATGTTGATGATCGCCGCTCGTGTCATTCTCATCATGTGCGCCACGATGACGAGCGTAAGCGTGATCGCCGGCAAGGCTACTCTCCAAACATGCTCCCAGAACGGCGTCTGGTCGTTCACATTCGACAATGTCGGAAACTTGGGAACTGCATTGAGTATCCAGTTCAATGAGACCGCAAGCCAGTGTGGCAGTGATTGTGCGAACTCGGATCCGATGAACGTGTCGCGCGAGATGACGAGATAGGCAAGCATATAGGCGACGAAAAACTCCGGGAACGAAATCGTTGTCAGCGTCACTGCGTTCACCAGCCGGTCGAACCAGCCATTGCGGTAGAGCGCAGCGAGGATGCCCAGTCCCAGGGCTAGCGGAACTGCAATCAGCGCGGTCATCGATGCAAGGAACATCGTATTGTAGAGGCGTGGCGCGATGATCTCGGCGACGGTACGCCGGTACCCGGTGCGACTGGCGAATGAAGAGCCGAAATCACCGTGGAGCATTTGCCCGACCCAGACGAAGTAGCGCTCGACAGGCGGACGGTCGATGCCGATTTCTCGCTGGAAGGCGGCGACCGTTTCGGGTGTCGCGGATTGCCCGAGCATCGCCTTGGCGAAATCGCCCGGCAGCATTGCAATCGCAGAGAAGATAATGATGGACACGATGAACAGCGTGACCAGGCCGAGGCCAAGGCGTTGCAGGACCGTTCTTGCGACGGGGTTCATTTGCACGCGTTTCCCGTTGCCGTCGCTGCCCTGCCACACCAGGCAGGGCCCGCGGCTGCAAGCCGGAGCCCAGTAGCCATCGCGGGTCCGGCCCGCACTCTCACGCAGTGGCGATCCACCAGCGTTCGGCCATCTTCAATCCATCATTCTCCCAGTTCGGCGCCACTTCGCCATGTGCGAGCTTGCTGGATTTGGCGCTGACGAAATTGTTGAAGACCAGCACGATGCTGCCGCCATCATCATGGGTCAGTTGCTGCATCTCGGCATACATTGCCGCCCGCTTGGCCTCGTCCGTTTCGGCGCGCGCCTGGACAAGCAATTCGTTGAAGCGGGGATTCTTCCAGAACGACTCGTTCCAGCTGAAGTCTGCGGCAAAGGCTTGCGTGAACATCCAGTCGGCTGTCGCGCGACCGCTCCAATACGAAGCGCACCAAGGTTTCTTGAGCCAGACATTGTCCCAGTAGGCGTCCTCGGCCTCACGCACGACGTTTACGTCGATGCCGCACTGGGCTGCCGTCTCGCGGATGAGCGCAGCCGCATCCACCGCGCCTGCAAAAGCGGCATCGGCGACCGAGAGGTCCACCTTCAGTTTTTCCATTCCTGCCTTTTTCAGGTAATGCTTGGCTTTTTCCGGATCGAAACTGTGCTGCGGCTGCGGATTGGTGGCGAATTTGATCGCCGGCGCGATCGGGTTGTCGTTGGCCACGGTGGCGTGACCGAGAAAGATTTTGTCGACGATCTCCTGACGGTTGATCGCCCATTTCAAAGCCATTCGGACGTCCGGATTGTCGAACGGCGCCATGGTGACATTCATCGGTAAGGTATAGTGGCCATAGCCGGTGACCTCGACGATCTCCACCTTGGGGTTGCGTTTCAGCATGCCGAGTGTCTTGAGGTCGGCACGGCCAATATAGTCCACCTCCCCTGTCGATAGCGCGGCCATGCGGGCGGCGAGATCGGTGATGGCGATGAACTCCACCTCATCGAGGTAGGGTTTGCCGTTCTTGAAATAGTTCGGATTGCGCTTGAGTTTGGCCGAAACGCCGGGCTGGAAATTCTCGAGCACGAAAGCTCCGGTGCGAACGCCCGATCCCCAATCCGCCTTGCCGTCCTTGGACGGCATAATGACCAGATGGTAGTCACTCATGATGTAGGGGAAATCGGCGTTGCCGCTCTTCAACGTGAAGACAACCGTCTCCGGGCCATCCGCCTTGATGCTCGCCACAGGCTCAAGCAGTGGCTTCGCCGCCGACTTGGTTTCGTCGCCCATATGATAGCGCAGCGAAGCCACGACGTCGTCCGCCGTGACATTCTTGCCATTGTGGAAGGTTGCGCCCTTGCGTAGCTTGAAGACCCAGGTTTTGGCCCCGTCCGACGATTCAAAGCTCTCGGCAAGGTCCGGTTGGACGTTGCCTTTCGCGTCGACCTCGGTGAGGCTGTTGGACATCGAGCCCGAGAACGCGGTCTGTGTGAACGTATCCAGGTAGCCGGCTGGATCGATCGAATCTGTCGTTGCGCCATGTGCCATGCCCAGCTTGGCGAAGCCGCCCTGAAGCGGTTCGGCCCGCGCCGTGCTGACGAAGAGCTTGTCCGCAGCGGTGAGCGTCAGCCCAGCGGCCAGCCCAAGATGAATGAAGTCGCGACGGGAAATCTTGCCGCGACCAATCAGGCTTTGAGCGATACCAAGCTTGTATTCAGATTCTGACATTTGACTCTCCCATTGCGGATTTTCCGCGTTATTGTTCGTCACGCACCCTGTGTAGAAATCTGCTTGTTAGCTGCGATCACCCTTTCTTCTGACTGCTCAAATCCGCACCTCAATCAGGCCGTCACATAGATGCTTCCCGCCTCGACAGTGACTGGAAACGTGCGCGCGCGAACGGACGGATCGACCAGGGCCGCGCCTGATTTGATGTCGAATTCCCAGCCATGCCAGGCGCAGCGCACGATCTCGTTTTCGCGGTGATAGATGAATTGCGCCTCTTCGACCGGTGCAGTTGTTCCGCATTGCGGCCCCTCGCAAAGCGGAGCTCCACGGTGCGGACAAACATTCAGCAGCGCGTGGAATGAATCTCCGATGCGAAAAACGCCGACCGAAAGGCTGCGGATCTTGGCGATGAAGGGAGATCCGGTTTCGATCTCGTCGACTCTGCAGATGTATGTCTTCTCAGGCATCGTGTGCTTCCTCAGGCGGCATTCGCCGCTTGCGCGCGGGGGATGCGCTTGTAGACCTCCAGCGCGTTCAGCCCCATGATCTTGTTCTTCCAGGCAGGAGGGATTTGTAGCGTGTTGGCATCGTCGTAGTCCCAATGCGGATAATCAGAGGCAAACATCAGCGTGTTTTCACCGTCCATCGCCTCGAGAGTGGACCAGAGATGCTGAATATTTGCGGGCTGCTCCAGCGGCTGTGTGGAAAAGCGGATGTTGCGCCGGCAATATTCGGAAGGCAGCATCTTCAGCCATGGCGTCTCTTTGCGTAGGGCTTTGTAATCTGCGTCCAGGCGCCACAACACCGACGGCACCCAAGCGACGCCGCATTCGATGACCACGAAGTAGAGGTCCGGCCATTTTTCGAAGACGCCATGCGCAATCATGCTTGCGACATGCGAAATTGCCGACATGTGCAGGATGGCATGGGTCTCCCAGAAGAATGTCGTCGGCGCAGGAGCAATCGCAGTCGAATTCACGCCGCCATGGCCGCCCAGATGTATGGCAAAGGGCAGCCCCACCTCGGCGCATGCTTCGTAGATCGGATGGTAAAACGGATCGCCATAGGGCTTGACGGAGCCTTGCGAGGCAAGAACCTGAACCATGCGCGGATGATTGCCCAGGCGGCGTATCTCGGCGGCCGCGAGCTTCGGATCCTGTGGCGCGATGATGATCGAGCCCATGAAGCGGTCGTCCTTCGGCAGCCATTGGTCGATCTGGTAGTCATTATAGGCGCTGACGAGGGCGCTGGCATAATAGGGATTGGCGAGAGTGGAAGCCTCGATCGGCTCATCGCCAGTCAGGATCGCCACATCGACCTTGTACTTGTCGAGGTGCTTCTCCTTCATGATGAGATAGTTGTCGGCTTCCGTCTTCGGACGGACGTCCTTGCGGGAGAAGTCCTGCGGATGAAACCAGGGACGATGGCCATGCGGGAAGGCGCCAACGGGACCTGTCTTCTCGCCTTCAACGAACATGTCCTTCCATAGGCCGGAAAGGTAAGGCTCCAACACGGTCGCGCTTGACCAGTAATTGTGACAATCGCAGTCGACTATGAACACGTTGCTCAGCTCCGTAGCTTCAGCCTGGTCGATCTGCCGGCCGATTTCACCGAGTGCAGCTTCGGCCTTGAGTATTGTTTGATCAAGCTTATGATCCTGCGCAATATGATCGACTTTTTCGATCGGAGGTCGCGTGCAGCTAGATCACATCGAAACCTTTCTCGACATCATCGAGTCGCGAAACTTCAACCGCACCGCCGATCGGTTGGGATTGACCCAGTCGACGATCAGCACCCGCATCAAGAATCTGGAGAGTGCGATCGGGTCGGAGCTCTTTCAGCGCGGGCGTGCCGGTGCTGAGCCGACAGCCGCAGGGCGGCGGTTCGAGGCCTACGCCAGGTCCTTGCTGTCGACCTGGTCGCAAGCTCGACACGACGTGCGAGCGTTCAACCGCTTCGAGGGCACCTTGCGCATCGCCGCACAGGTGGGCATGACCCGCTCGGTCCTGCCCGGATGGGTCGAGACATTGTGCCAGGCGCTTCCAAAATCCTCGATCCATGTCGAGTCAGATTATTCGAACCAGATGGTCAGCGACCTAAGCATGGGAAATCTGGATATCGCCGTCCTTTATGCGCCTCGCTACCTGCCTGAGATCGCCTACGAACATCTGATGGTGGAGGAATATGTGATGGTTTCGACGGCTGCCAGAACGCTGTCCGACGTCGACCCTGAAACCTACATTCGCCCGGGCTACACCGCCGTGCTGGAAAAGACGCACGCAGAACTGCTGGCCCAACTGGCGATCTGCCGGCTTTCGACGGGATCGGAAACTCTTGCGGAGATCATGCTGCGGCGAACGGGCGGCACCTGCTACATGCGCAGCGATGATGCGCGCAGGTTCACAGCTGAACTCCCATCGTTCCTGGTCGAGGGAGCGCCGACGCTGCACCAGCCAGTCCATACCGCGATACTTGCGCGCCGCAAACACGAACCCATTATTCGCAAAGGCATCCGAGCTCTCCAGGTGGCTGTCATGTCACTGGAAGTTTAATCGAAATTGCCGATCATAAAGGTAGGATTGCGCGGCTGTTCAGCGGGTTTTGAAATGGCATCTTGGCTCGACTTCAAACCCGAGTTGAATGATGAACGCACACGCCGCCTTTGGGCCTTCCGGCTTCGTCCCGACGAAGCGTCATCGGCAGTGGGCCCAGAGCACGCCGCAACTTGTGCTCTGCCGGCGCGTGATCGACGAAACGCACGATGTGAAAACATTCGTTCTCACACCCGTTTCAGATCGGATGTTCTGCTTCAGCGCTGGCCAGTATGTTCTGGTGCACCTTACGATCGACGGTGCCGCAGTGACGCGCTCCTACTCTGTTTCGTCACCGCCGACGCGACCGCTCGACCTGCAGATTACCGTGAAACGAACGCCGGGCGGGCTCGTTTCGAATTGGCTGCATGACAATTTGAAGCCCGGCGATGGGATCGAGATCGAAGGGCCGCTCGGCTCGTTCAATCTCGACGATCTGCCGCACGGAAAGTCCCTTTTCCTTTCGGGTGGCAGCGGGATAACTCCCGTCATGTCGATGCTGCGCGCATTTACCGACCGCGCAGCCGACCAGGATATACGCTTCATTCACAGTGCGAGAACGCCGGACGACATCATCTTTCGGCTAGAACTGGACGCACTTGCCGCTCGCTTTCCCAATGTTCAAGTGACTTGCATTTGCAGTCAGGAAGACCCGGCATGGACGGGTCCAACCGGGCGAATGAATAGTGAGATGCTCCTGACCTTGGTTCCCGATCTCCACAGCCGCACGGTGTTTGCCTGTGGGCCGGAATCCTACATGAAGGCGGTGCGCAGCTGCCTCGGCGCAATCGGCCTCGCTCCTTCACAGTATCATGAAGAGAGCTTCGGAGACGGCAACGTTTCGCGTTCGCTATCCGTTTCAACGGTTTCGTCTTCGGTCCGCTTCGCCCGCTCCGGCATTTCGCATCACTGCGCGCCCGGAGAGACCTTGCTGGAAGCGGCGCGCCAATGTGGGGTCTACGTTCCCACCGCTTGCCAGCAAGGGATTTGCGGTACGTGCCGGATCGCCAAGCTGTCCGGCGAAGTCGTCATGGATGACTTAGGCGGGCTGACATCGGAAGACAAATCGGCAGGCTACGTCCTGGCGTGCTGCAGCCGCCCGCAAGGCGACGTTTTGCTTGATCTGTGACTGTCACATACCGCAGTGAAATCGGGGCAGCCTGGCCGTTACTGCGCCGCGAGTGATTAGCGTTTCGGAGCCTGTTGTCTTGCCTACCCGCGAAACTTAGCGGCCTTGAATATCCCAAGTTAAGTGCAGTTTACCTCATTCGAACAGACGAGGACAGTGGGCCAGCCCGCCTTTAGGGTAAGAGGTCGTTCTGTCGATATTTCCGGGAGAAACTATTGTCAGTCGCGTGGAAACAGAAGCAAATTCGCGATTCTTCATGCAGACACTATTGGAGTTCATGTGCTCGCATCCCATAGGGGGAACGTTGTCGAAGAACGAATGGGGGAACAACGACTTTCTCGGTGTTACCGCAAAAATCTATAAACCCCATTCGGTGATATGCCGCCAGGATGACGAGAACAGTGAGCTATTCATTGTAAAATCGGGTTGGGCAATACTTTATCACGCACTGCCGGACGGAGAGCGGCAGATCATAGACACTCCCCTCAAGGGGGACGTCGTCGGCTTCCGTGGCTTGGACGGACCCCATCTTGCGTCGCTGGCGTCCATAACCGAACTAGCTGTTTATGAAATTTCCAGTAAGGAACTGGTCGAGGCCATCCTGTCGGACGGCCGCATCGGGAAGAAGATCGCCTCCTCGCTGGCGCGCCTGAACGCCATCCTTGCCGAACATCTCACAAATTCCGGTCGGCGGAACGCGATGAAGCGTACCGCCCATTTCCTGCTCGAGTTGGAGGAGAGGCTCTCCATGGTTGGGCTGTCGGTCCATGGAAGATATGAGTGTCCTCTTGCGCAGCATGAACTGGCCGACATCCTCGGAATGACCACGGTTCACGTCAACCGAACGTTAAGGGAGCTCCGCAAGGCCGATCTCGTGTCTTTCAAGTCAGGCCATGTTGAGGTGATCAACCGCAAGAAGCTGGTCGAAACAGCCGGATTCGACAGCGAGTATCTCAGGTAAGCGGCTATCTCTTTGAACGCCAGCGCATGGAAACCAAAATTTCCGCCGAAAATATCATTCCGTCGCCGGAACAGTTCGAGAGGACATTTACGGAGGGCTGGTCGTGCGCGGGACACCTGGCAGAGCATGGTATGTCTCGTCGGCAGCGGTATCCGGCTTGGGGCGGTCGAAGGTTGGGCCGAGCGGAACGCAACCCCGTTCGTGCTGACCAAGGTGTGACAAGGCGAGGTCATCATGACCGCGGCAACTTGGCCTATCGCGGGGGCGGCGTGCTGCCGAGATATGCGCAAAGGGCCGTTTATCAACGCGTGCTCGAACGAAAGTGTTGAGCCACGGCTACCAGGACTGTCCCCCGACAATGTCAACGGCACCTTCGGCAGTTCTGGTCTGCCGGTGAAATGTCGCAGGCACCAGCTGATCCACATTCGACTGGCTGCTTGGCCGAAGATGACTAGCTGGGTGGTCCAAGGCATACGTCTTTCGGACAGAAGCCCTTTGGGTCCAGCTTGGCATCAGGTCCCTGAAAATTTACGAAAAAAGCAATCTATGTTAGCGACTGCTTATAAATAATCCCTACACTTATCCACGCTGGTATCGCTGGGGTTGGGGAACTGAAAACGACGCAAATGGGGTAATCAGTCTCGACCTTTCAAAACGCGCAGTACCAGACCTTCACTGCGAGAGAACGCGGAAATTATGTCGGCCAGCGCAAGGCGGTTTGTGTTGGAAGAGCGAGTATTGACATGGGTGCCACGGCAGGACTGCACAATTATAATTCGGCCAATCAGTCAGAAGTCCCGTCCGGTGGAACGGGAATCGTCCACGGGCAGACAGGCAGGGAATGCCTCCTCATCTTGGACGGAAGGGCTCTAGACCGCGAGTGTCTCGCATCGGCTCTCGTGGACCACAAACTCGGCATGGATGTCGCCGCCTTGGGTTCCATCGAGGAATGGCGCGTCAAAAAGAGCCCGGCGCCTCCCGTTGCAGCCATACTCTTCAACCTTGGCAGTCGGAAGGTCACCGATCGTGGCATTGCTGACGAGATCAGGCAAATCTCGTGCGAGTTCAAATCAGTCCCTGTGGTCGTCCTGGCCGACACCGAAGACCTTGCCCAGATACTGACCGCTCTCGAATGCGGTGCACGCGGTTACATTCCGACCTCTGTTGGAATCGATGTCTGCGTCGAGGCTATCAACCTAGCGGCAGCGGGAGGCATCTTCGTGCCGGCGAGCAGTGTCCTTGCTATGCGGCACCTGATAGATTCGGGCAGCCGCGACGCGCAGCCTTTGGCAGGCATGTTCACGCTTAGGCAGGCCGAGGTTGCGCAAGCGCTCCGGCGCGGCAAGGCGAACAAGATGATCGCCTACGAACTGAATTTGCGCGAAAGCACGGTGAAGGTCCACATCCGCAATATCATGAAAAAACTTAAGGCGACCAACCGCACGGAAGTCGCCTACAAGGTCAACGATCTTCTCGCAGAAGGAACTCTGGCTGAAGAGTGAGCCCAAGCGCAACACTGCCCACCTAGCGAGTCCCGCGGGCCGTGTTCGACTGCTGCGCCAATAAATTATCTTCAATTATATATTGTGAAGGTCCATTTTTTGCTTCAAGTAGATCATGCCGATTGTGAGACCGCTGAGCTACCACCGTATCGGTCCCCCGACGCGCCGTTGCCCGACGGCGAAGTAAGCATACCATGATTCATCGCCCAAACTGCGGCCTGTGTTCGGTTGCGCACGCGAATCTTTCGAAGTATGGCTTTGACGTGTACCTTCACCGTAGCCTCGGCGATGTTAATTTCGCGCGCGATGGCTTTGTTTGACTGCCCTTCGATCAAACGGCTCAGAATACAGTTCTCGCGATTCGACAAAATTACTTTTTCTTGATCACCACTCTCCACTTTATCTTCCACCTTTGGTAACTCATCAGCTATCGGTTCAGCCGTCGGTTCAGTTTTCGAACCTTGGATTATATCTTGAATAACCATCGAAGTTTCCACAGGTAGTACCGTTTGCCCAAGCATAACCAATTCGAGGGCTTTGATGAAGGTGTCGTAAGCAGTAATCTTTGTCAGATACCCGTCGGCCCCCGCACGAAAAGCTGAGACTATGTCGGCCGTGCGACAGTGATCAGCTAGCGCAACCACATGGCTGGATGGGTAAATCGCCTTAAACTCAACAATTTGCGCGAATTCAGCTTCGGCATCAGCACCGCCGATATCTATGATTAGCAAGATCGACCGATGACGCGGTAGCGGCTTCTGCAAAAGTTCGTTAACAGAAGCCGAAGAGAAAAGTGCACAAAAATCTTCTTCATTCAGGATTCGACTTAGACCTTCTCGAAGTAACTCGCTCGGTCCGACAAGCACGGTTATGAAAGATTGCCTTGTCATCATCGCCTCTCACCCGGCGTGATTGGGATACACGCGCCGATTAGGCGCTCCACGCGCCAACCGCACAGTTTCTTTTTTTAACTTTACGCCAGGAAAACCGTACACCAAAATACCCTCTTTAGGCGTAGGGCAGCATCATCGAGGCGTATCCCGGATCTTCAACCTGGGGCTTTTTGGTCAAGAACCCGAGCTCGTTTCCGGCGGGCCGATGAAAGGAAAGCATGGGACAGCCCGTCCGCTGTGGGTACCTCGATACGATTGCCAAGATTGACGGCTTGATCGATTCGCGCCTTAATTCCTGACGCGTCAAGCTGTGCATCAGGTCAGACAACAGGGCGCCGAACCACGGCGCCGGGGGAGCGCGGCGGCAGGAGCGTCAGGGTGATGTTGTCCGACACCTTGAGTTTCGGCGTCACATGCGGTCCGGCCTGATCAAGATGAGCACCGCATGCGCGCCGTCGTCGACGCTCCGGCTGATCTCGGCGACGTGCTCCCGCATCGCCTCAGTATCACAATAGGGCAAAGGCCCGCGCCCTTCCCTTCCCGGGGAGACGGCCCCGCTGGTCGAACCAGTAGGGGAGTTTCACACAGTAGCTTTGCCAGTTGCTGCGAGTCTAGCAAGGCTCGACAGGCGTTTCCAGTTCGGCGATGTCGAAGGCGCTCTCACCATATTGCGCCGCCCCCGCCGCGTGACGAGTCGGGAAACCGTTGCAGTTGCTCACGCCGATGGCAGCGTGCAGGTCGGTCAGGCGGTGATTGTAGCCGAATTCAGGATAGCCCTCGTAGATCACCTGTTTCGAGCCGTGCCTGACCGTGTCGGTAACGCCCATGCTGTGTTGGCCGACTAGCATGCATTACCTTGCCTCCTGCTCCTCGGGGGTAAGTTCACGCGTGATCCGAGATACTAGACGACGTTTGCAATTCTACGTAGGCACAAGCTTGAACGCAGCGCCAATCGCCCGGGAGAATCTCAGTATAGCCTTATCCGCGCCGCATTATGGTCATGAAGGTTAGCATTATATTTCCAGATGAAATTTCTGGTTGTATTAGCAGAATTTCGTTAGGACGATAGATGGTCGATGATCGTCCTTATGGATACTTATGGTGATTAATATCTAACTGGAGAAGACCCTTGAGATCGATGAATTCCTACAAAGAAGTACTGCTGACCCACTCGGAACGGTTGAACAACTCACGCGCGACGACGGAGGCCGCCGAATGACGACCGAGGCTCCCATTTCCACCGCTTCCGCATCGACGGCAATCACGCAACCGGCGCAGGGTCTTACCTATACCACCACACCGATCCATTCGGAGTACGACGGCCAGGTGATTGAAAATCTTGACATCTACGTCACCAACGGGGACGCGGTCACGATTACGAACGACAATGTCATCCTGCGCAATTGTCTTATTCATCACGTCGATGGCGACGGGGTGATGGTATCGGGCGCAAACGGCGTCACGATCGAGAACACCGAGGTCATCAACGCCGCCCCCCCGGCGGGAATCGACCCCGAGACGAGCCCAGACATCAACAACATCAAGGCAGAAAACGCTTCGAACCTGACCGTTCATAACACGACGGTGCGGGAAGGCTCGACTGGCATCTATCTCGTGAACTCGCCCGGCGCGAGTCTGTCACACGTCGATGGCTACGACTTCCATGGCCCAATGCCGCGCGGTCAGTTCGTGCAGTTCAACAACTCGGGCAATAGTTCGCTGACCGACTTCTATGCCGTCAACCACGCCGGCAGTTCGCATCCTGAGGACATCGTCTCGGTATACGGCAGCCCGAATACGACGATCTCAAATGGGGTGATCGACGGTAACAACTCTCAGACCGGCGTGGCCGTCATGTTCGAGAACGGATCGACCGGCGGCAGGGTGGATCACGTTGACGCCATCCATCAGGGCAATGGCGCGTTCTCTTCCTACGCGAGCGATGTGACCTTCGACCACACGAGGTCGTTTGACGGTATCGATGAGGATCAAGGCCGCGGGCTTCCCTCGTCGAATGGATTGATCTGGAATGTAAGCTCCGGTGGGGTCAGCATCCTGAACTCGACCTACACCAACCCTGGTAATCCCAACAACATCATTTGGGACGCGTCAAAGGCGGTCGTGGCCGATGTGCACGAGGATCCCACGGCCACCCCAGCGGCACACGTCGATAACCAGTTCACCTGGGATTACGCAGCGGATAGCTCGACCGACACTGTCACGGACGCGAGCGTCACTCCCCCAACCACTAGCACAACTGAGACCGGGTCTGGGACCGGGACTGTCGCTCCTTCCGGCAGCACCAGCGATGGCACGTTGTACGGCACCAGCGGCGCCGATATACTCCACGGAACCAGCGGCCACACCATGATCGGCTACGGCGGCAACGACACCTACTATGTCGATAACGCCAACGAGAAGGTGGTTGAGGCCGTGGGCGGTGGCAACGACAGTGTGCTCGCCTCGGTGAGCTATGCGCTTTCGGCCGGCTCGGAGATCGAGCTTCTCGCCACCAACAACGCGTCAGACACGAAGACAATGACCCTCACGGGCAACGAGTTCGCCCAGACCATCCAGGGCAATGCCGGCAACAATGTCATCAACGGCGGCCTCGGCGCCGACGTCTTGACCGGCTACGGGGGCCACGATGTCTTCTCGTTCAATACGGCTCTTGGAGCCGGCAATGTCGACAAGATCACCGACTTCAAGCGCTCCCAGGATACGTTCCATCTCAGCGATACCGTTTTTGCCGGGCTTCAGCCGGGGGGGCTTCCGTTCAAAGCTTTCTTGGTTGGTGCAGCCGCGCATGACAGCTCCGATCATATCATCTACAACAGTGAGACCGGGGCTCTCTCTTTCGACACTGACGGGGCCGGCGGCGCATCTCAAACACAGTTCGCCACCCTTTCTCCACATCTGTCGCTCACCGCAGCCTCGTTTTATGTGACCTGAAGGACTACGCGGAAACTTAACATCCCGCGAGGGGCTCGCCTTGGCCAAACAAGGACTGGATCACAGTATCTCAAAACCATGATCCCGAACCGAAGGTCAGCGTACCAAAAGGGGAGGCGGTTTCGGAGAAGATCACGCTCATGGAGTTCCATCCCGAAGTCATCGGGATGGAACGGACTCGAGTTTGTGAGCTTTCCTGGTTGTCCGTTCGGACCGGAACCGAGGAGACTGGAGTTACCAACCTTCAGCACTCACCGGAGGATGCCAGTTGAATATCCACAAGAATGCCCGCTGATGCCGTGGCGTCGAGAGGAACTGACTCTTTCGGTCACCGAGCGACGTCTTTCCCAGCTTTGCGGCGCAGGCCTACGGTGTGTCGAAGCGAGCTGGCCTGTGATGGATCGATGGCGTCGATGTACCGGTGGTCGCCCCCCCGGACCGCCGGCCTCACATCCAGACATCCAGCGCACTCTCTCCTCCGCCGGACACGCGTCGATGCGTAACGAGTGACCAATGATGATGATGCCTGACACCTCGAAAAGGTCTGCAGTCATAGGACGCGTTGGACGCGTTCGCGGGCTCCGGCGCGGACGCCCCGCTCGACTCCTGCCTCCGCCTCTGTAAGCGCAGTGGGGCCGACACTTCCGCGCTCTTGCGTGCAGGACGGGTGACTCGAGCTAGCTTTCCGCAAATTCTCGCCGCGTCTATCCGGAGTGCGCGTCATCAATGGTGGCCAGGAGGCCTCCCGGGAGGTCCGCCATGCGATGCGGCAATAGCTTGCGAGTTTAAGCTCGTGCCAAGCAACACGGCAATCGATGGGGGTGTTACAACAGCAAAACGCCCGGCACTCTTTAGAAATTCACGACGCGCTTGTTCTTCCGGGACAAGTTTGTCTGTCTTTCCTTTTAGATACTTATCTCTCTTCATCGAATGTACTCCAAGCCGGCGAGTAACAACTCTAACGCCCTAATTTGACATATGCATTTCGTGAAGACAAGGCGCGATCAAGATACAATTCAGGAAAATAAGTATTACTACACTTTTGACCCGAGATCGCCGTCAAGGAGGATGCTCGTGGCGCGGCGTCCAAAGTCGAGCGGACTCGGTCGGCCCAAGCCATCGCCGTGTAGGAGTCGCCACGTACCCCACAGCGAATTGCCGACCAGGCGCAATGGAACGCCGAGGACGGGATGGTACAAGGGGAAGACACGCCGCCAGTGTTGAAAGCGAACCAATGGGCGCCGCACATATTGCGCCGGTGCTCTGACGCCGAAGAAGTGACTCAATGCCAGGAGTTGAGTATCGAACGCGTTCCGCGCGCTCTGGTCGGGCAAGGATGTTCGCAGCACCGCCCAATCCAGCTTATGCTGTTCCGCCAGCCGTGCCAGATCATAAAGGTGGCGAAAGTCGGTCCTTCCGCGCCAGTAGTCCGCCTCCTTGATGAGATCATGCATGATCCAGTGGAGGGCCCGTGACTGTGGGGCGGGGATTTTCGCCCTAAGGCCGTGACGGCGGGCAAGCCTCGGGGGCTCGCGGTCAATCTCCCGGTATCGCCGGAGCTCCAGGAGACCGACGTCTTGCGGGCGCGCCATGCCACCAGGGCCTGTCACTTCGGCGTAGCCAAGCTTGGCAAGGCAAGCCCGGGCAGCTCCTTCTTTGGCAGCTTCCACAGCCAAGTCGAGATCGCTCATCATTCTGTCGGGAACCCGGCCGCTCGACGAAAGGAACAAGGGAACGGCCCCTTTGAGCAGGACCGGAACGATGCCCCCCTGATTGAGGGCAGCAACGGCTTCATTCAGCTGCCTGCGCAAGCGCAAATTGCGTTCCCGGTTGCAGCGGTGAATGAACTGAAGATACTGGCCCACGTCTTCGGGGAGGCGTTCAAGCTGGCCCGTGTGCGCAAGAGTGGCGAACAAGACAGGCGTAAGCAGAGTGTGGTTGGCGAGTGCAATCACCGACAGCCAGTCGGCCGTTACCACCAGGCGGCCGTTAAGTCCCGCGATCAAGGCCTCGAGCGCATCCCCGGTGGGCTTCATCGGCACGCCGCCTTCAGCTGTTCCAACGCGTCATCCAATTTGGCATAGGTCAGGCAAAAGCCCTGTGCCGATCGGATGACTTGGCAAAGAACGTCGAACGCGGTGCTGCTTAGCTCTTTATTCCGCGCAAAGGCGCCGTTCAGCAAACCGCCGAGGATGTCGGTCGGGTCAATCACCCGCAGGGAAGGTTTGGCATCCTGCGTCCGACAGAGCAAGACCACCCAGCCCACGGGCCGGGGAACGGGAGGGACATGATCCTTAGGCACAAGAAAACGCACGCGCCTGCGATCGGGGCGACGGTAGACCGGAGACCTGCCGAGTTCGGGGAAATAATGTCCGAGTATGGACCATGATCCCGATTTGACTGCAGGCGCAAAAGCAAGGCCGATACTCTGTCCGGCCGAGTCGAGAAGTGTCACATCGTCTGCCGCGAAGCCAAACCCCGCGTGGACCAGCGCCAAGGTCAGCGTCGTCTTGCCCGAACCAGGGTTCCCACAAAGGAGGAGCGTGCGGCCGTTCTTGAACAGCGCCGCCGCATGGAGGGCGAGTTCATATTCGCTGTGCCCAAGCACTTCGGCCAGCAATTGGCCTTTGACCATAATGGGTATCTCGTCTCGAGCACAGGAATTAGTCCAGTGGCCATCCCGGAACAGGTGGATCCGCTCCCCACGTTCAACCAAATGGAATAGAACGTCGACGACCCTGTTTCGAACCTCGAGATGCTGAAATACGGTCGCAGCCGGAAAGGCGACCGCCGCCGGATACAGTATGCGCACACACACGCCCGGAACAGCAACGACCTGGCAGATACCTTGATGAGTTTCGGTTGGGCACGGCGGTGGAGCAGGCTGGATTAGGCCGAGCCGTTCCCAGTCTTGAAGGGCAGCCTCGACATAGCCATAGGCCTCTTGCCTATCAACTCCACCGGCTGCCATCTCGCCCAAGATAGCCTCGACCGGCACGCCCTCTTCAAGCGAGCGCCAGATATCCGCCGCAGTGTCATTGAGCGCAAAAACTGCCCCCTGCGTTGCACTGAGCAGGATATTTTGCCCTTTGATGCATGTAAGCCGACCTTGGGGAACTAACCTCGCCGTAGCATACTCGACAAGGGGAGGCCCCGCGGTTCGGTCAGCGGTTCGGGTTTGTTGCGGACTCACAGAAGCCGTCATCCTGCTCGCCACAAAAATTGCCTCCAGCGGCCTCGAATCGGCAAAGTTGCGCTAGACTGCATTTCGCCCCGTCCAGATGCGGGGAATGGTCAGAAGCAGGATCTTTACGTCGAGCCAGACCGACCAGTTGTTGACGTACCACATATCGTGTTCGACACGCTTGATCATCATGTGGACATCAGGCGTCGCGCCGCGCCAGCCATTTATTTGTGCCCAGCCGGTGATTCCCGGCTTCACCTTGTGCCGAGCCGGATAGAGAGAGATGATCTGGCTGTATTCGCTGTCATGCGCCAACGCGTGCGGTCGTGGGCCTACCAACGACATGTCGCCCTTGAGCACGTTCCACAGCTGCGGAATCTCGTCGATACTGAATCTTCTCAATATGCGCCCAACGCGGGTGACGCGGGGATCGCCCCTGCAGGCTTGAGGGACAACGGGCCCGTCCTCCAGGATCGTCATCGTTCGGAACTTATAGATCTTGAACGTGCGGCCATTGAACCCGGCCCGACGCTGACAGAAGAGCACAGGTGCCCTGGATTCGAGCACAATCAGCGCCGCTACAACGGCCAAAGTGGGCAGAAGGAATGGAAGGGCGACAGTGGTCAGCACAAGATCGAAGAGCCGCTTCGTAAGGAGCTGAGGCGCCGTCAGGGGCGCGCGCTGCAGTTCTATCGCCCTCGTCCCTCCCAGGTTGACCACAGGTCTCTTCAAGAGCGCGCTAACGACGTTGTCCGGAAGGAGCCTTACGGGTACTGCAACCACGCAAAGGTGAGCCGTGATTTTCTCAATCAGGGTTATGTCAGCCCAACTGACAGCAAGGATTATCTCGTCGACAGAACGCCGACGCACATATTCAATGAGCTTATCCATACACTCAACGAGCGAGCCCTCGCTGGATGCAGCCGGCAATGTAATCGTTTGGCAGACCTCGCATCCGGAAGCCTCGATTGCCTGGACTACGCTACTTGGCACGCGCACGTCCGATTGCGTTACGATCACTACCTGCGGTTTGGCAAGCATGTCCGACCTGGTCAACGAGGCAAACAGTCGTCCGGCCCCCAAGCGCACGAAGATGATGCCGCCAAGTCCCGTCACGAAGAACAGCATGACGGCTTGGCGCGAAAACATGTCTCCCACCTTGAGTGCAAGCGCCACAACCGACAGGCAAAGAAAGACCGCCATCCAGATCAGCGCGACCTCCTTGATCTGAGAGGCCAGCGACCGCGGCTCGGAACTCAGATACAGGCCGCGCGCATATGCGGAAGTCGAAAAAAGGGCAGCTACAGCTACGCCGAGCCCGAAGTTCCGGCCGTACTCGCCGAAATGTCCGAAATTCACAAGATCATATACCATTCCCGAGACGAGGCTGAGCAGCACGACGGACATTGCCTCGAGAAGGGGAAGCGACTGCAGAAGAACATTGACCTTGAGGGGCACGTTCCGCTGCGGTGCGTTTAACGTGGCGCCTGCACGGGGGCCTTCATGAAGAAGTGCCATGACGTTCACCTGCGTTCAAAGCCGCATCCACCAATATCGCAACGCCCCCCTCCTCTGCTGAACGCCGCGAGAAAGCCCAGCGCGACGCATCCGCCGCCTGCGGTCATTGCCCCTTCACGCGAAGTTCGATTGCGGTGGCTGCTGTAGCACTCGGTTCTTGGTTAACAGACTGGCAGCGACACTGTGCGAATCCAATTCGGCATAAGCTCTAACCCCAAAGGGCAGAGCCGGCGGACACACGACCTTCTCCTTGCCCGCTTCCGGCGCCTGTTAGCCCTTCGGAGTGCCTCGAATGAAATGCTCGCGCGCAGAACTGGAGCGGCGGACGCTCCGACGGAAGCAACCGGTTCGGAACTGCCGCTCTTTCTCTTTTGAGCACCGTTTGAGCACCGAACCCGAAACCGGTCCCCACTTTCGGGCCTGATCGTCTAGGCGAGCGCCATCGCATCGGCGGCGATCTGTCGCAGCAGGGACTTGCGAATGTGGAGTCGCGGGAACGGCTCCATTCCGATCGTGACAAGGATGTGCTCCCAACGGTAAGCCCAATCGTGCATCTCTAGGCAACGGACCGCGTTTGTTCGGCGCAACAATTCTGTGCGGCGGGGGTTTGCGTCGAGTTCGCTAATTACGTCTGCGATACTGCCCGAGTCTGGTGATACCTCGATCACCGCGTCTGGCCAGTCAAAATGCTCGCCGAATTCGGCGCATTGCGGGGCGGTCCCAAGGATGACGGCGCCGCCCGCGGCCCCTTCGAAGAAACGGGCAGGCAGCACCTGCTCGCCGACAACCGTGCCAGACCTGTGGTTTGCCAGCGTCGCTGGACTGAAAGCCATGAAATAACGCGTGCGCCTGATGATGTTGGCGAGCAGCGACCGATGCTCACGCCAGTCCTTGACCCGTGAACCCGTGCTTGCGAGCGTGTCGTACAGATAGAAGAGGTCCCGCTCTTCGGCCAGCTTTAGAAGCTGTCCGTGTATCTTCGCGGCTCGGTTGCCGATCGAATATACGTCGACCACGCGCTTAACCGGCGACAGATACGGCGTTGAAATAAGGCCGTCGACAGCCGTGGGGAGAAAGGAGCAGGGCGTGCGGGTGTATTGAGGCAGGCGCGGTATGCAGGCGCTGTGCAACAGGAACACGTAGTCGAACTGGTCCAGGAGCTTGAGATATTGGCGGTCCTGTTCGAGCGTGCTCGACCAGAGTTCGAACAGATACGCGACAGCGACCTTGCAGCGGCCGCGCCATTCGTGGATGCGAGACAATTCTACAAGGCTTTGCGGGCTCCAAGCCACGAAGAAGAAAAGGTCATAATCTTGCGTGAGCCGAACATGCTCAATGCTTGGCGCATTCATTAACCCCAGACCTTTGCGAATCCCGTTCGTCAGTCTGTTGAAGTCACGCTGGACGTTGTGGGCGTCGTGTTTTGGCAAGATGGCGTGAAAGCGCCGCGTGAGATAGTTGTCGATGCCGGGGGCGATCAAATCGCCTTCCTCGCATTCGGCAACGATGCGGCAGAACTCGTAAGCCAATGCAAAGTGTGCCCGGTCCTTCGCGTTGAATTCAGAGGCAACAAGTGTACGTCTCTTCAAGGAATTCTCCCGCCAATTGTCGTTCAACTTTCGACTATTCGGCCGCTGCAAGTTGGGCCGGCCCAGCGTGCTCCAGCGCCGCAAGAGGCTGTCGGCCAAGAATCATGTCTGCCGCCTTCTCTGCGATCATAAACACAGCGGCCGACGTGTTGGCCGAGGGAACGGCGGGCATGATGGAGGCGTCGACCACCCGCAAGGCCTGCATTTTGTGGACCCGCAACTGGTCGTCCACGACAGATGCAGCACTGACAAGTGGGCCCATCCGGCACGATCCGCACAAATGATAGGTGGTCAGCCCGATTTCGCGGGCGAACTGAAGACGGTCGGCGTCGTCAGTTATCTTCGGGCCGGGAAGCTCTTCCGTGCAGTTGTAGCGCCTTAGCTCGGGGGCGCGAAACAGCTGCTGCACAGTCTTCATGCCGTCGACAACGACCTGCCGGTCCTGATCATCGGCGAGGTAGTTGGGCTGGATGAGCGGAGCTCGAAACGGATCGGCCGAGACGGCCCGCACGTGTCCGATGCTCTTCGGCCGCAACTGATAGTAGCCCAGCTTGATGACTGGAAACCGCCGCGCGCTGTTGTCGGCATAATTGCCCAAGGCAAGTTCAAGCTGAATGTCGGGGGTGGAGTGAAGATCCCGCGAGTTGACGTACCCGTAGACCAGCGATGGGCCGACTGCGAGAAAGTTCGGGCGGCCAAGCATCCATTTGGCCGCCTCCCGCAGCAGGGCGACGCCGTGTCCGCTAACCGTTTCAATGCCTTCTACCCGGGCGATCAGGTGGACCGCATAGTGGTCCTGGACATTTGCGCCGACACCGGACAATTCGTGCACGAGCGGAATGCCGAGCTCGGAGAGCATATTCGCAGCACCGACGCCGGACTGCTGCAGCAACTTGGGTGAGTTCGCGGCTCCGGCGCAGAGGATCACCTCGCTCCGGGCCTTCACCTCGCTCAGGGGATGACCCGGCCCTCGTGCATACCGAACGCCGATAGCCCGCTTTCCCTCGAACAGGACGGCAGTTGCCCACGCTTTCGTGCGGACCTCCAGGTTCTTCTTTTTGGCGATCGGCCGTAGGAAGGCCCGCGCTGCGCTCACGCGCCATCCTTTGTAGATATAGTGCTGATAATAGCCTACGCCGGTCTGGCTCGCCGCATTGTAGTCGGGATTGCGCGGGACACCGGCATTGAGCGCGGCCTCGATGAATGCATCACAAAGCGGATGTCGCCAATCGCAGTCTGTAACCGGAAGCAGCCCGTCCGTTCCGCGGTAGTAGGCATCGCATGCCCCAAGCCTGCGCTCGGTTCTCTTGAAGTAAGGCAGCAGGTCGGCGTAGCCCCAGCCGCGATTGCCATGGCGGGCCCACTCATCGAAGTCCGCAGCGGCGCCACGGTTGTAGATCATCCCGTTAATTGCAGTCGACCCGCCTAGCGTCTTGCCCTGCGCCATCGGAATGGCACGATTGGCCGTCCCCGGGCTCGGCTCCGTTTCGTACCGCCAGGCATATTTAGGATTCGAGCATGTCTTGTAGAGCCCCGCCGGAATGTGCAGAAGGATGCTCCTGTCGGACGGCCCCGCCTCGAGCAAGCAGACCGTATTGGTCCCGTCAGCCGCCAGACGATTGGCCAAGACGCAGCCTGCCGCGCCTGCTCCGACGATCACATAGTCAAAGACATCCGCCTCGACCGACATCGGTTCGCGCTCCGCTTATCGCCAGCTTCAAAGAATGGCAGGAAATCCGGTAGATGGCACTTTGCCCATCGGTATTAAGCCTTATGAAGGTCTTTCGCGGCGGGCTGAATGGAGAGATGCTGTGCGGGCATAAGTCTGCTGCCAATCTGCATTCTTGGGGAACCTGCGCCGGCTGGCGCACAGGGGGAGATGGGGATGCCTGACGACAACCTCGTCGAGGAAACCGCCTTCCCGAGAGGACGGATGCGGCATGACCTTCCACATCATCTCGTCGGCCACCTCGACGTCTCCGCGCAAGCGGAGCCGACGTCTGACACCCGAACGGGTCGCGCGGCCGGCAATCTCTTGAAGTCCCGCCTTAATCGGCGCTGTCTCCTTGCCGGGCTGGCGCTGTCCGTCTCGGGCGTCGTCGGCGCAGCGCTGCATCTGGGCATGGGGCGATCGGGCGGCGGTAAATGGTTCGGGGGCGCGGCCACCTTTCTGCGTCCAAGCGGACCGGTGCTCTCGCGCGCAGATGGGCAGGTCATTGAAAACCTTGACATCTATGCCCCCCGTGGCAACGGGATCACGGCACTCCATCAGGGCGTCATCGTCCGCAGCTGCCGCATTCGTCATGCCATGGGCAGCGGGATATACGCCCGCGGAGCCGCCGGAATACGCTTGCAGGATCTCGAGATCGATCATGTCGGCGTTCCCCCCTCGGGGACCGGACCAAGCCAGAACCGCAACAACATAGAGCTGGAAAGCTGCCCCGATGCGATCATCATCCGTGTCAAGGCGTCCCGCGGCTCCTCCAATATCTATGTCGTCGACTGTCCGGGCACCCAGATGAGCTTCCTCGAACTTCGCGACGCGCGCGGGCCGTTCCCGCGTGGACAGAATGCGCAGTTCAACCGCTCTCCGGATACGAGCCTGGAAGAATTCTCGGCCGAGAACGGTCCCACCTCCTGGACCGAGGACAATATTTCCGCCTTTCACTCGGATCGCTGTACCATTCGACGTGGACTCGTCTTCTACAACAACAGCCCCACGGGCGCTGGCGTCATGTTGGAGGGAAGCTTCAATTGCCGGGTCGATGACGTCGATGCCGTTCAACAGGGCAACGGCGCCTTCTCGGCCGTTCCGCAGGGTAAGGTCGGCAGTGGCGGTTGCTCGTTCACCCGCTGCCGGAGCCGGGACACCTACAATGAGCCACGGGACGGCAGGGGCGCCCCGACATCCAACGGCCTGTCGTTCCATACCCGGATATCGGAAGGCGCTGAAAAGCACAGTATTAGGGACTGCTGCGTCTACACTCTCGCCAATCCCGGCAACATCCTCTGGGAAACGGCGGCCGTGCATGCCGGGTGGTCCATCGAGCGCAAGACATTTGATCCTAGGCCTCCATTGCGGCTTGCCTTCAACTGGCGGTGAGCGGAGGGTGCGCTGGTGCGTAGAATCCGACGAGGCCCTACCGACGACGACGCCAAAAGAGAAACAGGTCTGCTAGGATTGACCGCGGCGGGGACATCCCAAGCGTCCAGAGAGGCGCTGATGCAAGAATCATACGTCCCGTCGTCGTGCTCGTATCGACAGGTGTGTCGACGATGCGAAGACCGACATCCTTGGTGCCAAGCCTTTCGATGAGCGCCAGCACTTCGCCGGTTGTGCGCGCAACACGGTACGGCTTCGTGACCGCGATCACGTCTCCTTTCCTGGCACAGGCGATCGCCCTCTCCAACTCCGGCGTCGAACCGAATATGGTGGTCTTCTCGCAGAAGAAGTTCTCCGCTCCCAAACGGGCAAGATAAAGCTTTTGCGCCTCCAGCCTGGCAGCGGGTTCGAAGATGTTGATACGACAGTAGCCGATGATCACCGCCCTGCCCAACCGTAAGAAGCGTTCAGGGAATGGGATGCAAGGGGCCCGACAAGCCGCTGACGATCTGCGAGCCGCGGTTCGTCAATCTCTTTGTCTTCCTCCCCCTTCACGAAGATTCCGATGTTGGACCGCAATCCAGAGGGGTTCGCGAGCTCCAGATATTGCTTTGCAACACTGTGAGCATCGAACTGTCTAACCCTCTCGCGGGCACCCGCCGACAAACGCGACCAAAGGTCATCATCGTCCAGCACCGCCTTCAGCGCTGCGGCCATCGCGTCGGCCTGTGGTTCGACCACTGCCCCATTCACGTCATCCGCGAGCAGATCTCGGCTGAGCCTTGAAGATCCGACGATGGGCGTGCCGGTGGCGATCGCCTCCATCACCGTTGCGGAGGCAACAGGAACCGTATAGCGCGTGGGGAAAGCGGCGACGCGAACACGGCTGTGCAGCTCGCGAACGCGTGCTCCCTCTGCCATGCCGAGAAGGACCACGTGCCGCCTTATAGGTTCAGGAAGAGCATCGACCGCCTCCCGCACCGGTCTTGTGATGTCACCCGTCACGTAGAGCCGTATGGAAGTGTCGTTGAGGGCGCCGAATGCCCGGATCGTCGCCTCCGGCACCTTGTAGGGCGAAGTGCCGGCATGGAGGATTGCCCGCTCGCGATCTACCAGCCCACGAGACGCGTATGACTGGCGATCGATGCATTCGGGAATTTTCAGGATTTGGTCCCTTGGCAGCCCAAGATCTCGCGCGAGTTCTTCCTGAAGCTCGGTCGTCGTGGCGACGACGTGGTGGCAGCGCCGCGTGCTTATCCGTCGAATGGCTCGCCAGGCTGCCGCAAGCGCCCCTTTCCGCCTTTGAAGATCGTGGACGATCTGGACGATCGTGCCATGCAGCGGAAGCGGCACCGCCTCGCTGTGAATGACAAGGTCCGGCCGGAAGCGATTGATGATGCCTATCGCTCGCAGCCACGCCGCGACCGAGGCCGGCCCGGTCAAAGGTGTCCGGCTCAATCCCGTTATCGGCAAGACGAGACGAGGAGAAAGGAGCCGCTCAAATTTTGCGTGGCTTTCGAAGGCACCGACTACGATCTGGACCTGGTGCCCCAGTTCGAGCAACGCCTGGGCAAGTGCCACGATGAAAATGCTCACTCCGTCAGGCGAATCCAAAGGTTCGCGCCGGGTCAGTATGATACGCATTTTCCCAAGCCGTTTAATTGGCTGCCCACAACTCCCGATGCACCCGTAGCTGTTACAGCAACGAAAACAAGAGACGTGGTCATGATCGGGACATGCCTTTGAACCTCTATGAAGCACATGGCACGCTAAGATCGAATTGATCAACAACGAACAGGGAGTACCCCCGGCCATCCGACATGGCCGCGCCGCGCTCAACAACGCGTGAAACTCGCTCGGTCCTGGTAGGCTCCCGCCGGGCGCCGAGGTCACCTCACGGCACCGCCGCAAAGGCCAGGACTGGACGCCTGATCACCGATTCGTAGATCGCCATCAGCCGACGGAGGTTTGCCTCGGGTGTGTACCGCTCCTCATAGGCGGCATAGGCCCTGTCTGCCATTTCCTCAAGGGCGGATCGGTTTGAAAGCGCCCAACGCACCTGGTCGGCCAACGCGCCGGCATTGCCCGCAGGAACGACAAGGGCGGTGAGGCCTGGCTCCACGACCCCCTTGATCCACGGCATATCCGAACAGATGACCGGCAGCCGGCTCGCGAAGGCTTCGAGGACGGTCATAGTAGGAAACATTTCAGCGCCCTTCGACGGAAAGAGCAGGAATTCTGCGGCCTGCATCTCCTTCAACACCGTCTCGCGCGGCTGAGGCCCTAGATATTCCACGCGCCCGCCCGCGGACTGCTCGACGAGCGGAGCAAGAGTCCCGTCGCCGATGATCCGCAGCGGGTAATCGATCTGCTTCCACGCCTCGAGCAGTGTGGCCACCCCCTTGTGATGCTCATCCAGTCGTCCGACGAACAGCCCTCCATTGCGACGAAGGTCACCGAAGATCGGCGGCCTGGCAACCGTGTTCGGCTTAACGACGATACGCTCGGCAGGCAGGCCTCCTTCCACAAGCTTGCCCCTGACCCAATCGTTGAGGGCAATGAACCGGTCGACCTTGCGAGACCAGGTGCCGGCTCTCTTGTGAAACTCTACCATTGCGGCAAGGGCGAGCGTGCCTAGCAGGGAATTCCTGTAGACCTTCTTCGGAACGGTCCACCAGCAGGCGTGGTGGAGACTTCGCTCCCGAAGCCTCTCATCGGGATAAAGCAGGGCGCTGGGACAGATGATCCTGAAATTGTGCAAGGTCATTACCGATGGCACGCCGGCATCCCGGCACGCATCCAGGATGGAGGGGCTCAGGAGGGGAAAGAAATTGTGAACGTGGACGACGTCCGGTGAAAATTCCGCCAATTTTCGGGACAAGGCCCGCCGTGAATGAGGATTGTAGACAACCCCTAGGGCGGTCGAAATCTTTCGAGAGACCCCCACGACATCGTCATTGGTGGCGGAGAACAACTCGACCTCGACCCCATTCTGCTTGAGGCACGCGAGCTCCTCCCCAACAACGCTCTCCTCACCAGCCCTTATCCTGTAGAAATTGTGAACTAGCAAAACGCGCATCGGGGATCGCTCCGTTGAATGTCAGTTCGGCACCGTTGACGCACGTGCGAGGACGCAACGGCTCCGGCAAAGTCGGCCTTTGGCAAACCCATCTCCACAACGTCGCCGGGCGCAAGCCAGAGATCTTCGCTGCCGGGGAGCGTCTCGGCCCCCTCCTCTCGCTTTCTATGGACTGTTATGTCGGGCCGGTCCGCAGCTACCACTTGTCCTGTAAGCGCCAGCTTCTGCGCCGTACCCTTAAGACGCACCAAGACCTGGCCGAGGTTCATAGCCCTCCTGTAGCTCCCCCCAAGGCCGCGATTTCGCGTCCACTGTCGATCTTGTTCATCTGTCTGATATATATTCGCCGCGCTGGTGCTCGATGTTCGATGCCTGGACGATAAAGGCGGGTCGAAGCCATGGTCATCGACAGCGCCGACAACAAGGATCTCAGCAGCTTCATGAGGTCCCCCAACGGGTTGCCCCCGGATCTCTACGGGCGACTTGGCTCGGGTTTTTCCGGCGCGGGCGAACCTGCGCAGGCGATCCTGCGCAGTGGATGGCCCCATGCTACCAGAGGAGGCATAGCCGAGGCCGAAGCAAAATGGCTGGCTCGCTGGCTCTTTCGAGGCACTCCTCATGGAAGCGGCACGTCGCCGCCGCATGAGCGGGCACATCATTGGAGGGCTCTCCTGCTCTTGCCGCGCCAAAATCGGTACAATGCGATCCCCTTCTACCGAGACCGATAGCCCGCCGATGTCGGGTGGGCCGCATCCATGTGCGGTCAGGTGTATGAGCAAGCGCAATGCTGCGTTCGATCCGGTTCAACTGGAGGAAGTTCCACAGCCAAGGCCGGAACGCTGGCGCGAAGCGCAATCAAATAGCCGTACGAGAAAGCAATTCCCACAATTTGTAGAGGGCTCTCCAGGACTGGATTAACGAACATGGCGAGGAAAATCATGATGAAGACTGTGGACGCATGATTGCGAACACCGCGTGGCAGTCGACTTGGCGGGAAGGCCACCAAAATGGCAGACACGATCAAAATGAAACCAATGACCCCCGTCCGCAACATGGCTTGAGCGAACGAATTGTGAATTCCTGTCGAGAGTATCTCAAGCATTTTGGTATGCGTAATATTGCTGGTGTCGGGAAGAAAGGTAATATCCTCGAACCCGGGAAACTCATATCGCCATCGGACCGATTCCTTCCCAAACCCGATGCCAAATCCGTATGTATCCGCAACGGATACGAATGCGTCCGAAATGAACGCGAGTCGGATCCCGGCGTTCGGGTCCAGAGCCAAGGTTTGAGGTATGAAGTTCAGCCCGACGGCATAGGCCAAAGCCAGTGCGGTCGCCAGAGCTGCGGCCATCAACCGGCCGGGCACGCCAATTAGAATGACGATCATCGTGACCGCGAGCACCTTGAACTGAGCCAAGGGGCTGGCGAGGGCTATTCCCGATAAGAGCAAAATTCCGCCGTATCGGCGCCAGTCGTTCGTCAGAAAAACACCGCCTGCAATGAAAAACACGGCAATGGCCATGTTGTTGATCAGCGAACCATAAAGAATCGGTATCGTGGCTTGCGGAGATGCGCCCTGATATTGCACGTCCTGCTGAAACATCACCGCCGGCGCGACAACGAGAGACAGGAACAGGAAAACGGGTGCACCAAAAAAGGCATTGCCGCTGATCAACCTGCGGCGGAAATAAGCCTTGGATGCCCACGCGACAGCGAAGAATCCTACAATGGGGACGATTTGCCTTATGACTGCTTCTTGAAGGAAGTGAACCTGCCACGAATCCGGCATCAGCCCGTATCTGGACAGCAGGGCAATGAAGAGGCAGAAGGCGGTGTAGACCGCCAGCAGACGAGGCGGCACCGTCTGCCGCAGCACGGCATAGGCCAGACAGACACCGATCGGGATCACTATGAAAAAATGGCCAAGCAGGCGCAGGGATACTGCGAGCGCGCAGGCCAGCCAAATGCCGGAGAGAAAGAGGGTGTAGTCGAGCACGTCAGGGGAATGGCTGCAAACGAGGTCGACCGGCTTTGAACCCTTTCTGCGTGACAAGGTCGCTGGCGAGGTCATGGCCTGTATTCCCGGTTAGGAACTGGAACCCGCACGGTTGATCCTGGTCAAAATTACTGCCGCGAGTTTCTCTGCAGGGATGATGCGCAGGATTCCCTCGAGGTGGTCAGCGAAAGTGCGGCGT
Source organism: Mesorhizobium sp. M0136 (assembly GCF_040322515.1). Lineage (NCBI taxonomy): Bacteria > Pseudomonadati > Pseudomonadota > Alphaproteobacteria > Hyphomicrobiales > Phyllobacteriaceae > Mesorhizobium > Mesorhizobium sp. M0136. Next base: position 11,231 of record NZ_JAMYTP010000008.1, on the reverse strand, counting down.
GCCTTCAGCACCAGGAGGACCTCGCTGATGACACCCATGGCGACTTCCAGATCAGCGGTGCGGTCGGTGCTGTGAAAATCAACCACTATACAACTGTATTCTTGCTGCAGATGCTGGAGTGCGGCGGAGATGGAGAGCGAGGCATTCAAGTCGGGGATTGACCCCGTGGGCCTGAGAACCAGAACTTCCAGCCTTTCCTGATCCGCGGGAATGGTGGCAAACGCCCTGGCGAGCTTGCGACCTGGCTCCGCGTTCAGCATTGGCTGGTCCATTGATGGCTTTTGCCAATTGGCATCAACGAGCAGTGTCTTTTGCCCGGTCGCCGCAATGATCCTTGCGAGATGAACCGCCACCGTGGAGCTTCCGGACTTGCCGAGGGGTGAAGCAACGCCGATTACAAATCCGCCTTGGCGGCCCTGAACTCCGCGCATCCGGGCGGCGATCTTGCTCAGCGAGCTGTGAAGCTCGGGAGCGTCCTTTGAGTAGACAGGCTGCAAAGACTGTTCGCATGGGCCCACAACATTCCACCTGCGGCGGGGAATTCTGGGGATCCCTACAATCCGATCAAGGCCGGTCGACCTGCGGACATCCTCCACCCTTATCAGGCGGTGGTTCATTGCTTGCTTGATCAATGCATGACCAACGCCGGCAACCCCACCGGCCATAACGGAGAGCGCTACCGTCAGGACGGTTGGCGGCCAACTGCGTCGGCGAGGCGGTTCGGCCGCCGTGATGACCCTTGCGCTCGGGATCAACGAGGCGCCAAAATCGGAGTGGGCCCGCTGCAGAAGGGCATTGTAAAGCGAGCGATAAACCTCGGCCGCGCTCTGCTGCTCGCGGATAAGGACTCGTACCCTCTCCGCAGATTCAGGGTCCGATGGCACCTCCGTCAGTGATTCGGTCACAAAAGCCTTTTCCCGAAGTTCCGCCAGCCGCTTGTGCAGATCAGATGTTTCTTCCGCGCGAGCCTCCTGCCGGCGTTCACGCTGATTTCCGATGTAACCGCCGGCGATCGCGTTCGCGAGCATGGCCGAGAACAAAGGATCGGAAGAGGTGACCCCGATCTCGACGGCGCTGGAGGAACCCAGCTGATGAACGGAAGACGCCCGCCTCACAAGGACCATCGCCTCATGCCGAATGTTTGGCTCTGCCGTCGGCAGTTTGGTGCCGAAGAGAGACGCCAGTTGGCCCCGCACATAGCTGGAGATCCGCGTGCGCAAGCTGTCATCCATCACAAACTCTTCGTCTTCCGCTAAGCCAGTGTCATCAACAACCCTTCCGATGACCTCGTCCGACTGAATGACCTGTATCTGGCTCTCTACATAGACCCGCTCATCTGCCTCAGCTTCGCCCGGCTGCGAAGCGGGCGGAGATGAAAGGAGGATCGTCGCATAGGCGCTGTAATATCTAGGCGAAAGGACCGCATATGCGCCGCCGACACCAAGGCTCACAACCATCCAGAGGAGGCAAAGGCGCCAACTGCTTCGAACAAATCTCAAGATGTCTTTCGCGGTCAGCTCGTCGCGATCCTTGCAGGGCTGTCCGGGGAAAGTATCTGGTGAATCGAAATGCCGCACGTGCATGTCCCGTAGGACGGGGTTTTTCTGTCTATTTTCTGGTTTACGAGACTCAGAAAAGGAACGGGGCATGCGCTTTACACCTAGCATTTTCGGACAGCTGCTTAAAAACATCAACCGACGTCAGCTCCAAGAGATCGTCGAGCGTCACGACGGCGATGCCTACGACAAATCGTTCAGGAGCTGGGACCATCTGGTGGCGCAGATCTAAGCGCAGTTCTGTGGGAGCACCACCTCGCGCGGGTTGGAGGCCAACTGGGACGCCAACAGCCAGCATCATTACCATCTGGCCAGCGATCCGCCGATGCGGTCGACCTTGTCGGATGCCAACAAGCGGCGTCCCGTAGCGGCTTTTTCCGAGACGTTCAGCCTGGTGACTGACCAACTCGACCGGCAGACGCCCTGCGAGGGCACGGCAATTCTGCGTCTGATCGACTCGACCCACAATGCAATCCGCCTGCAGCTTTTCACCGCAATGCTCGCCTACGCGCTGCTGCGCATTGCAGTCGGCGCCTATCGCATCATCATTCCCGTCCTGAGGTTCACCGATCTTGTGGCTCAATACTTGTTCCAGCGACGAAGGATCGCTATCGACAAGCCTCCGCCCATCAATCCAAGCCGCCGAAAGCAGCGCATCTCGCCCAACCAGATCGGCTTTACCTATGCTTGAGTTTTTTCCCCGGACAGCCCTGCGATCCTTGGGGGGAATCGGCTGGTGAGGCGACCCGGACGGTTGAACGACAAATTGATCAGTGGCGAACATCCAGACTCCTATGACCGGAAACGGTCGGCCTCGTGCTCCAACGGCGCGGATTGGGACGTCGGCGGATATCCTCGCACCCGACCTGCGTCACAAGCCGCCGCCGTGCGAAGGACGGCTGCTCCGCCAATGAGGAAGAAGCCGGCTGAAACCACCAGCACCAGGACTTCCTTCGTCACCATCGCATAAACAATAGCTTGATCCGCCATGAGGAAAGAAAAACAATATGCGGCCACCAGGAATACTAGCAGACCGGATGCGTTAAGGGCGGCCCATTCATTTTCATATCCGTAACTAAACATGAATATATTCGATGTGAATGTATTTATGTTCATCAGCAATGGTATGATGGCCATTGCGCGCACGATAGGTGTCGCGCCTGAAAATTGATCTCCAAAGAGGAGCAATATTATATACGGAGCGACAAAGAACATTCCAATACTCATCGCCGCTCCGCCTGCTACGGTGAATAGTGATCTCCTTATAAGTCGTATCCCGGCAGCAGGGTCGATATGAGCGTAGTATGATACCCTCGGTATGAATGTATCCATAAGTAACTTGAAAAATACACGTGCCGATAGTAGAAATTTTTCGGCGACAGAGTATTGTCCAGCTGCCACATAACCTTCGAAATGCTGGACAAGGGCAACAGGGAGGGTGACGAGGGCGGTCTCCACGGCTATGAAGAGGCATCCCTTCCAGCCATTGCGCAGCTGCATTCCAATCGTCGATAGCGTCACGGACCTGAAGCCGCCGAACCCAATCGGAAGGATGAAAGGTAAGCAGATGACGCCACTGAGGACGGGAACTGCGCTCTGGATGGCGACGGCGAGCGCGACCTGGTCAGGTGATGCGACCATGGCGACGAAACAGACGAGCGCCAGAACGCGAGCAACAACCACCGCCACGGCTGCCTGCCAGGCGCGTTCCAGGCCGATGAAGAGCCAGGCTGGAAAAATAATGTTGCCGGCGGCCGAGAGCATCGCGCACAGGAATGTCGGCCTACTGAGCGCCAGGACATCGCCGGCCAGCACGAGGCCAACCAGGCATACGGCAACGAACAGCACTGCCTTGGTGGCCATGACCTGAGCAACGAGGTACGCAATCGCCGCCGGCTCGTATCGAAGGGAAGCAACCCTGCGCTGCGCGGTCCAATGAAATCCATAGGCCACGACGACGGTAGCGAGTTGTCCGATGGCGAGCGCATAGGCATACCGCCCGAAACTCAAGGGTCCGAGGACATGCCCGGCATAGGGCAAGATGATCAGCGGCTGCAGGACGTCGGCGACATGCAGGACAGCCAGACTGGCGGCCTGTTTGCTCAAAGTCATGGTAGCCTCCAGTCAGGTGCCCCTCGAGGCACTGCAAGCCACACCGTCCAGATATGGGCAGCGCCGCCTCCCAGAAGCAGCGCCAAAGAACAGCCGCCCGTGAAGGAGTTGGCGAAGATCGGCAATATGGCGGTCCGAGTGTGTTCACCGGTTCCGCCTCCCTCTAACCGTCACGAAGTCTGCGCCTGGGAAGGAGCGGCGCCTGCAGCAAAGCCAGCATGAACAGGCCGTTCGTCACGAGATACCTGCTCGCCAGACGGCGGGGATCCTGAAAGAGCCGGTGCAGCCATTCCAGCCCGCTCTTCTGCATCCATTGCGGCGCCCGCTTGACGTCTCCGGCGTGGAAATCGAAAGCTGCTCCTACCCCCAACATAACCGCATTGATCCGGCCGCGATGCGCCTGCATCCAGCTTTCCTGCTTGGGACATCCGAGCCCCACCCACATGATCCTCGCACCGGACTGATTGATCATTCTGACCACTGCCTCATCCTCCTCGGCCGACAGAGGGCGGAGCGGAGGTGAGTAAGCGCCCACGATGTTTATGCCGGCAAACTCGGTTCGAATGCGCTGTTCGAGACGCTGGAGGGTGCCCGGGCTGCCGCCGTACAGGAACATTGCCGAGCCGAGTTCCGATGCCCTCCCGCAACAAATCCACATCAGGTCCGGTCCGGCGATGCGCGGCTGATCCGCGTGTCCCTGCCGCCTCAGCATCCAGGCCACCGGCGCTCCATCCGGCGCGACAAGGTCGGCGCTATCCATCGCTTCGGCATGGGCGCGATTGCGGCGGGCGGTGACGACACTGTGGACGTTACACAGGAAAACCGTTCGGCTCTCCCGCCGTAGGGCCCAGTCGAAGACGCAGTTGACTGCCTGCGCTAAGCCCAGGGCGTGCACGGGTACCCCAAGCACTTGCTCGCGCACCACTCCCTGATCGATCGCGAGCTCTGTCATGCCACCCTCGATTGCTGCAATGGGGAAGCCATCATCAGCGTGCGAGCACTTCGAGTTCAATTGCTATTCCGAACGGGAAGCTGGCGGGCGGCGCTCATCGGAGGTACTTACAAGGAATATCCCTTGTTCTCTCTGTGGTGCCGAAAGAGCGCATTGCGGCGCGGCGATCAGGATGAGATCTCTCCTTGATCGGCCGCGCTATAGCGCATGGAATGCGCAGCCGGTCGCGCGTCGACCAGGAGGCAAGCCAATCACCGCGGATTGCCTAAGGCATTGTTGTCGGGCGACACCGTGACGGTCTTGACGCCCCGATATGGCCACCTGCCGACGTGCCGGCCGCAACGGAGAGAACAAGGGATATTCCTTGTACGTACCTCTGATGAGCGCCGCCCGCCAGCTTCCCGTTCGGAATAGCAATTGAACTCGAAGTGCTCGCACGCTGATGATGGCTTCCCCATTGCAGCAATCGAGGGTGGCATGACAGAGCTCGCGATCGATCAGGGAGTGGTGGCATCTCGCAAATGTTCGCGGGATGATGCCCTCTGGTTGGAGCCTAAAGAATTCACGCAGGATTATCTGGCATCGCTGTGCACCGCATTGGCGCAGATCGATACGGATGCCGTGGAGGAGGCGATACAGTTGCTGCGCGCCGTACGCGATGCGGGCGGCACAGTCTTCGTCGCTGGCAACGGCGGCAGCGCAGCGACCGCCTCCCACTGGGTCAATGACCTCGGTAAGGCCACGAAACGCTCAGGAAGGCAGCCAATCCGGGTCATGGGCCTGACAGACAACGTCTCCTGGATGACGGCGCTCGGCAATGACGAAGGCTACGAGCGTATCTTTGCCGGCCAGATGGAGAACTTCGCCAGGCCGGGTGACGTGCTCATAGTGATTTCAGCCAGCGGGAACTCGCTCAATCTCGTGCGGGCAGTCGAACTCGCTCGCGAAAGGAAGGTAGCCACCATCGGCATTGTCGGTTTTGACGGCGGCACACTTAAAGAGCTCGTCGATCAGCCAGTATGGGTGCGGTCCGAAAAAGGCACCTACGAACTCGTCGAGGACGTCCACGCCGCGATCTGTCACGCCATCACGCGATACCTCGTCGCCGACCGACCGGAGCGCGGTTAATGAATATTGTCTTGCGGAGCTCTCCCTGCCTGCAAAACGCAGATGTCGAAGGCCGCACCTACAGCCGGCCGCGCCAGGCGGTCATCCTGGCCGGCGGGCGTGGCACGCGCATGCGGCCGATCACACTCGATCGCCCGAAACCAATGGTGCCGGTGCTCGGCCGCCCTTTTTTGGAATACCAAATCGAACAGCTGCGGCAGGAGGGGTTCGAAAGGGTTCTTCTTCTACTTGGGTATTTGCCCCATGTGGTGATGGACCACTTCGGCGACGGCAGCAGGTTCGGCCTCCGTATCGAATACGCCGTTACCCGTCCCGACGACCTCACCAGCCGCCGGGTATCCAATGCCCGTCACCTCATAGATCCGTGCTTCCTGCTGCTGTACTGCGACAATTACTGGCCGATGCGCATGGAGCGGCTGTGGCAACGCTTCTGTGCGGCCGGCAAGCCTGCAATGATCACGGTCTACGGCAACAAGGACGGCTATTCACGCGGTAGCGTGATCCTTGATGCGAACGACAATGTAACCGTCTTCGACCGGCTCCGCACCACGCCCGGGCTGCAGGGAGTCGAGATCAGCTATGCCATACTGACCGATCTCGCCCTCGAACTCCTGCCCGACGAGGACACCCTCTTCGAGGAGGCCATCTACACGCCGCTCGCGACGCAGCATCGCCTCGCCAGCTTCGTGAGCGAGCACCGCTATTACAGCGTGGGCTCGATCGAGCGTCTACCCGCGACGGAGCGCTTTATGAGCCGCGAAAAAACCATGCTCGTAGATAGGGACGGCGTACTCAACTGCAGACCGCCACCGGCTCAATATGTGTGTTCATGGGATCAGTGGGAGTGGGTTCCGGGTGCAAAGCAGGCGTTGGCCCTCCTGAACGAGGCCGGCTACCGCACAGTCATCATCTCCAACCAAGCAGGGATAGCGCGCGGAGCGATGACCGCCGCTGATCTCGAGGCGCTTCACCAGCGCATGTGCGCCGAATGCGAGGCCGTGGGCGGCAAGATCGCAAAGATCTACCACTGCCCACACGGCTGGGACGACGGCTGCGACTGCCGCAAGCCCAAACCCGGCATGCTGTATCAGGCACAACGCGACTTTGATCTCGACCTCACACGCACACTCTTTGTCGGCGATGACGATCGTGACCATCAAGCGGCCGAAGCCGCGGACTGCCTATATGCGCAAGTAAGCGAGCAATGCTCGCTTCTGGACCTCACCCGTCAACTCCTTTCGAAAACGGAGCAGGGCAGACATGAATGAACCAACACGCGTTCTCGTCACCGGACACAATGGATATCTCGGTTCTGTCATGGTGCCCGTGTTACAGGCAGCGGGCTATGAGGTGGTCGGGCTGGACATAGGATATTTTCGTGCGTGCACCCTGGGAACGGACAATACCAGTGTGCCCGAGATCACAAAGGATCTGCGCGCCATCGAATCCTCGGATCTGCAGGGCTTTGACGCGGTGATCCATCTGGCGGCACTCTCGAACGACCCTATCGGAAATCTCAACGCGGATTGGACGAAGCAGATCAATGCGGAAGGGACAGTTCGTCTTGCCACGATGGCCAAGGCGGCCGGCGTCCGGCGGTTCCTATTTTCCTCCTCTTGCATCATGTATGGCATGTCGGAAGCCGCCGTCGTCGACGAAACCTCCCCGCTGGCGCCGCAAACAGAATACGCAAGATCGAAGGCTGTTGCCGAAGAAGCGCTGCGCGCGCTGGCGGACGACCGGTTCTCGCCCGTCTATTGCCGCAACGGCACCGTCTACGGTCTCTCGCCGCGAATGCGCTTCGACACCGTGCTGAACAATTTCATGGGCAGCGCCTTCACCACTGGACGTGTCGAAGTCCATAGCGATGGCACGCCATGGCGGCCCGTGGTTCATGTCCAGGATGTCGCGCGCTATTTCAAATTGATGCTGGAGGCGCCGCTACAGGACATCCACAATGAGGCGTTCAACATGGGTGTTGAAAGCCTCAATCTTCAGGTGCGCGAGATAGCGGAGATCGCCGTTGAGGCCGTCCCCGGCGCGCAGCTCACAATGACACCGAAGCCGGGCGCGGATCAAAGGACCTACAAGGCGGACTTCAGCAAGTTCTCACGGACTTTCCCGGATTTCGAGTTTCAGTGGACGGCGCGAATGGGAGCGCAGGAGCTTTACGAGGCGTTTCGCTCGATCGCACTTACATTTGAAGACTTTACCGACAAGCGCTTCACGCGGCTGCGCTGGCTCGATCATTTGCTCAAGGCGGGGATGCTCGATGATCAGCTGCGCTGGCGAACCGCACAGCCGCGTGTTGCCTAATTTTCGTTCCGTCGATTTTCGAGGGCAAAATATGGAACAGCTAGACGGGACCAAAGTCGTGGAGCGCCGCTCAGGACCGGACCTTCCGACCATCATCGATCGCGCTGCGCAGCGTTTACCGTCTCTGGTCCTGACGCGCACTCCTTTGCGCGTCAGTTTTGCTGGCGGCGGTACCGATCTGCCCGATTTCTACAATCTCGATTGCGGCGCGGTCTTCAGCGCGGCAGTGGACAAGTACATCTATGTCACCGTCAAGCGTCACAGCGTGATCTTTAATGAACCCATCCGCTTGAACTATTCACAGACGGAGCAGGTAAACACCATAGGGGAGATCAAGAACAACATCGCTCGCGAATGCCTGCGTTTCCTGGAGGTCGACCCGCCAATTTACATCTCGACGGTCGGAGACATGCCAGCCTCGACGGGCATGGGGGGGTCGAGCTCGTTCACGGTGGGACTGCTCAACGCCCTGCATGCATTCCGGGGAGAACGTGTCACCCCTGGCCAACTGGCCGAAGAGGCATGTCACATCGAGATGGACATCCTCAAGGAGCCGATTGGCAAGCAGGACCAGTATGCCGCCGCGTTCGGGGGCATGAACCTGTTCCGCTTCCAGCCGGGCGGCGCGGTAACGGTCGAGCCACAGCGGGTGCGCAATGGCGCCGTCGAACATCTCTTCAGCAACCTGATGATGTTCTGGACATCGCATCAGCGACCGGCCAGTTCCGTGCTGGCAGAGCAGAAGGCGAAAACGACAAGCAATCTCGATACGCTCAGGCGGATGCGGGACGATGCCTTCATGCTTCAGGAGATCTTTTCGGAGCCCGTCATCGACATAGAACGCTTCGGTGCCGTCCTTCACGCAGGGTGGGAGATGAAGCGGAGTTTGGCGTCCCGCGTGAGCAACGCGGAGATCAATGTCCACTACGACCTCGCAAGGGATGCAGGTGCGGAAGGCGGCAAGCTGTGCGGCGCCGGCGGCGGCGGATTCCTTATGTTCGCGGTCAAGCCGGAACGCCGGGAGAGCGTAAGACGCGCACTCTCACACCTAGCCTATGTGCCTATCGGCTATGAAGTCCACGGCTCGCGCCTCTTGCATCCGGCGCAAGTCTGATGCCGTCCCGCGATTGCACAAGCGGACCGCCGGCGCGAGCAACCCTCAGGAGAGATTGTCGAAGGTGCGACCCGACGTGACACTCATTTGCCTAATGGATCTACGATGTTTTTCATAAAGACCGATATTCCCGGCGCCACCCTGGTGGAACTGCAGAAATTCGAAGACGAACGAGGCTCTTTCGCACGCGGCTGGTGTTCGCGGGAGTTTGCCGAGCAGGGGCTTCCGGATCGTGTCGTACAGATGAATATTTCATACAACAGGCACAAGCACACACTGCGCGGCTTCCATTACCAGCTGGCTCCCCATGGCGAGGACAAGATGCTTCGCTGCATCCGGGGCAGCCTGTACGACGTGCTGCTCGACCTGCGGCCCCAATCGCCCACCTACAAGGAGCACCTCACGGTGGAACTTTCAGCGGCGAACCAACGGATGCTGGTGATACCGAAGGGCTGCGCGAACGCCTTTCTCACCATGGAGGACCACTCCGAGGCGACATATCTCGTCTCCGAATTCTACACACCGGCAGCCGAGCGCGGTGTTCGCTGGAACGATCCTGCCTTCGCTGTGAATTGGCCGGTGGATGCGCCGGCGCAGATTTCTGACAAGGACCGAAGCTGGCCGGATTATGACCGCTAACCTTCCGCCGCCCCGACCTTTTGGGGAGCAGCACAGGGGAAACCTAAATGTTCATTGTCGACAGGGAGTTGGAGAGGCTCCACGCTCAGGGGCGGCCAATTCGCGTGGGTATGGTGGGGGCCGGCTTCATGGCCCAAGGCATCGCGCTTCAGATGCTGCGATATGTCCCAGGCATGGAGCTCGCGGCGATTTCCAACAGGCACGTGGAAAAGGCCCGAGATGCCTATGCCGCTGCAGGCGAAGACGATGTGACGGAGGCGACCAGCACCAAAGCGCTTGAGGATCTCGTGGCGTGCCGTCGCCGGGCGATCACGGCGGACCCGATGCACATTTGCGAGGCCGACGGCATCGACGTCATCGTCGAGGCGACAGGCGCGATCGAGTTCGCTGCCCACGTCACAATGTGCGCGATCCGGCACGGCAAGCATGTTGCCCTGATGAATGCCGAGCTCGACGGCACGATCGGACCGATCCTGAAAGTGTATGCCGACCAGGCAGGAGTGGTCCTCACCAACGTGGAGGGGGATCAGCCCGGTGTAATCATGAACCTCTACCGTTGGGTCAGGGGCCTGGGCATACGTCCGGTGCTTTGCGGGAATATCAAGGGCCTGCACGATCCCTACCGAAACCCGACGACCCAGGAGGGCTTTGCCAAGAAGTGGGGGATGAAGGCCCCGATGGTCACCTCCTTCGCGGACGGCACGAAGATCTCGTTCGAGAACGCCATCGTAGCCAACGCCACGGGCATGCGGGTGGCGAAGCGCGGCATGTACGGGCCTGTTGTCGAGCCTGGCAGCCCGATCCAGGGGGCGGTCGGCTGGTATCCGCTCAATCAGCTCCTCGAGGGGCCGGGGATAGTTGATTATTGCGTCGGCGCCATGCCCAACCCCGGCATCTTCGTTCTTGGCACCACAGAGGATACCGTAGAGAAGCATTATCTCTCACTCTACAAGATGGGCCCCGGACCGCTCTACTGTTTCTATTGGCCTTATCATCTGTGTCATTTCGAGGTGCCCTCTACGGTCGCGAGAGCCGCAATATTCCGCGATGCTGCGATTGCGCCCCTGGGCGCGCCGACCGTTGATGTGGTGGCCGCCGCCAAGCGGGATCTTAGTGCCGGAGAGATCCTCGATGGCCTTGGACATTACATGACCTACGGGCTCTGCGAGAACGCGCGGACGGTGCACGCCGAGCGGCTTGTGCCGATCGGGCTCGCCGAGGGCTGCCGGCTGCTGCGCGACGTGAAGCGGGACGAGGTGCTCGGCTATGACGACATCGAGCTTCCGGTCGGGCGGCTTTGCGACGCGCTGCGCCGGGAGCAGGATCTTGCGTACGCCTCCGGCGAAGGCCGCCTTGCGGGAGCATGGCATGGTAGCGAGGCTGCGCTCTTAAGGTCGTCCTTACGAGCGTAGTT